>CBHCMH010000179.1:0-4922 GCA_965974445.1 uncultured Rhizorhapis sp. | reverse complement strand
AGGAGGCGAGCCGCGCGATTTTCGACGCGAACATCACCAACGTCATCGCGGCGGCGTTGATGTTCTATTTCGGCTCGGGTCCGATCCGGGGCTTTGCCGTGGTGTTGACCATCGGCATCGTCACCAGCGTCTTTACCGCGGTAACCGTTTCCCGGCTGTTGGTCAGCTCCTGGCTACGCCGGCGGCCAACGACGCTGACGATCTGACTGACGGACGGGAGAACATCATGCGACTTTTGAAACTCGTCCCGGAGAATACCAATCTCCAATTCCTGAAATGGCGCAACATCGCCATGGCCATCAGCTTCCTGATGATCGCCGGATCGATCGCGCTGGTTGCGACCAGGGGCCTTAACCTCGGCGTCGATTTTGTCGGCGGGCAGATGGTGCGGGTGACGTTCACGGAGGCACCGAACCTCGACGATCTGCGAAAGCGCGTCGATGCGCTGGGCCTGGGCGGCAGCACGATCCAGCAATTCGGCGGTCCCAATGAGGTAACGATCCGCACATCCCTTCCGGTGGGAGACGAGGGCGCGTCGAACAGGGCCGCGACGGAACTCAAGCGTGCCGTCAGCGCCGGTTATCCGGACGCAAAGTTCGGCAGCGTCGATGCGGTGTCGGGCAAGGTATCGGGCGAACTTTTCCGAACCGGTACTTATGCGATGGTTTTGGCGATGATCGCCATTTCCATCTACATCTGGTTCCGGTTCGAATGGCAGTTCGGCCTGGGCGCATTGTTCGCGCTGTTCCACGACGTATCGCTGACATTCGGCTTCTTCGCGCTCACCCAGCTTGAATTCGACCTCAACATCGTCGCGGCCGTCCTGACCATTATTGGCTATTCCTTGAACGACACCATTGTCGTGTTCGATCGCATCCGGGAAAATCTGCGGAAGTATCGCAAGATGGAGATCATCCCGATTCTCGATCTCTCGCTCAATGAAACGCTGGCCCGGACGATGATGACATCGCTCACCATGATGATCGCTCTGCTAGCGCTGCTGCTCTGGGGTCCGGAAGTAATCTTCGGATTCACCGCCGCAATGCTGCTTGGCATCTTCATTGGAACCTACTCATCCGTGTACATGGCCGCGCCGATACTAGTGTGGACCAAAATCGGACCCCACAGCTTCGTGCCAAAGGATGTGGGACCAGTGGCTGGAGCGGAGCGCCTCAGCCGCAGGGAAACGACAAGCGAGCCATGATCAACCTGCGCCGCGATCCTGACCCGTCCGGGCCGGTCATCACCGGCTTTTCGGGTACAGGGTTTCGCGTGCAGGGCACGATATTCCATGATGGCCTGATGCTGACGCCGCTAGAGGCAAGCACATGGACCGCGCCCGATGCCGGCGCATTGACCGCCGATCATGTCCGGCCGCTGCTCCAGATTGACCCGCCGCCTGAATTTCTGTTGCTGGGTACGGGAAGCGGACTTGTCCATCCGCCCCGCGCTTTCGTCCACGCGCTTGAGGCCATGGATATCGGGGTGGAAGTGATGGACAGCCGAGCCGCCGCGCGTGCCTGGGGCGTATTGCGGGCGGAGGGGCGCTGGATCGCCGGGGCGTTTTTGCCCCTGTGACTCAACCGGCCCGAACTTCTTGCAGGACGCACAGATGATCAGAACCGGACCGCTCAAGATCAAGCTCCAGCTGTTTTGCGGCGACGAAATCGCTATGGGGCCGGGCAAGGCCGACCTGCTGGAAGCCATTGCCCGCGAGGGTTCCATCTCCGGAGCGGGCCGCGCTTTGGGCATGAGCTACCGGCGGACCTGGATGCTCGTCGATGTCATGAACCGCTGCTGGCGGCAGCCGCTGGTGGAAACCTCGGCGGGCGGAAGCCATGGCGGTGGCGCGCGCGTAACGCCGTTCGGCGCGGAAATCCTTGCCCGATTCCGTGCCCTCGAACAATGCTGCGCAGGAGCGGCGGCAGGCGAGACGCTGGGCCTGCTGGCGGCCGACCTGCTGACCGAACCGCAAACGAACTGACGATATTCCGAGCCGTTTAAGCCCCTTTCCCTTGATGGGAGAAGGATACGAAGCCTTGACCCGGCGTAGCCGGGCTTAGGCGGAGTTGGAAGAGGGTGAGCGGGCCACAGGCCCGCGCGATTGCAGCGCAATCGCTTCACCCTCACCCAACTTCGGCTAGGGAGCAAAGCTCCCAAGCCTGCGTAACCCTCTCCCATCAAGGGAGAGGGTGCCGGATGCCCCCTACCGCGCGATACCGCCGGCCGCCAGCACCGCCAGCGTCACCAGTTCCGATGCGGTTGAGCCCATGGTCGCGATCTGGACGGGTTTTTCCATGCCGACCAGCATCGGGCCGATTATCGCATCGCCGCCTAGTTCGCGGAGGAGCTTGGCCGAGAGATTCGCCGATTGCAGGCCCGGCATGACCAGCACATTTGCTGGCCCCGACAGGCGGCTGAACGGGTATTTCATCATCACTTTCGGATTAAGCGCCGCATCGGGCGCCATTTCGCCTTCATATTCGAAGTTGACCCCCCGCTCGTCGAGCATCGCCACGGCGTCGCGGATATTGTCGAGCCACTGGCCCGCCGGATTGCCGAAAGTCGAATAGGAAAGGAAGGCCACGCGCGGTTCATGCCCCATGCGGCGCGCGACCGCCGCCGTGCCTTCGGCGATGTCGGCCAGTTCCGACGCGGACGGACGTTCATGGACCGTCGTATCGGCCATGAAGACCGTATGCGCCTGCCCCACCAGAACATGGATACCGAAGGATGTCTGCCCCTCCTTGGGATCAAGCACCTTGCGGATTTCGCGCATGGTCTGGGCATAAGGACGGGTAACGCCGGAAATCATCGCATCGGCTTCGTTGAGCTGCAGCAGCAACGCGCCGAAAATGTTGCGATCGCGGTTGACCATGCGTTCGCAATCCCGCCGCAGGTAACCACGACGCTGCAAGCGCTGATAGAGAAGTTCCACCATCTTTGGCACCAGCGGCGAATTGACGCTGTTGTGCACTTCAAAGCTTTGCGGATTGGCGACACCCAGGGCGGCAAGACGGTCATAGACGTCATTGCGGCCGACCAGCACCGGAACACCGTAGCCGACGTCGCGGAACTGAATCGCCGCCCGCAGCACGACTTCTTCCTCCCCCTCGGCAAAAACCACGCGCTTGGGTTCGGCCCGAGCGCCGTCATAGGCAAGGCTGAGGACCGAAGTGGTCGGATTGAGCCGGGCCTTGAGGCTCTGGCGATAGGCGGCGATGTCCTCGATCGACTTTTGCGCGACGCCGCTGTCCATCGCGGCCTGCGCCACTGCGGCGGGCACAACCTCCATCAGGCGCGGGTCGAAGGGGGCGGGAATGATATAGTCCGGCCCAAAACTGTGGGAAAGGCCGCCATAGGCAATCGCTACTTCTTCCGGCACCTGCTGGCGGGCAAGGTCGGCGATGGCATGGGCCGCCGCGATCTTCATCTCTTCATTGATCGTCGTCGCCCGCACGTCGAGCGCGCCACGGAAAATGAAGGGGAAGCCGAGAACATTGTTCACCTGATTGGGATAGTCCGACCGTCCCGTCGCGATGATGGCGTCAGGACGCGCGGCCTTCGCTTCCGGCGGCGAGATTTCCGGGTCGGGGTTCGCCATGGCGAAGATGATGGGCCGGGGGGCCATGTCCTTCACCATCTCCGGCTTCAACGCGCCAGCCGCCGAAAGGCCAAGGAAGATGTCCGCGCCCGATAGCGCCTCTTCCAGGGTCCGTGCCTCGGTTTTGACGGCGTGGGCCGACTTCCACTGGTCCATGCCGGTCGTCCGGCCCTGATAGATGACGCCGCTGCGATCGCACATTGTCACATGGTCGGGGCGCACACCCATGGCCTTGATGAGTTCGGTGCAGGCAATCGCCGCCGAACCCGCGCCGTTCACGACCACCTTCACATCCTTGAGCTCGCGCCCGGTAAGATAACAGGCGTTTATGACGCCGGCCGCCGTGATGATGGCGGTGCCATGCTGGTCATCATGAAAGACAGGGATATTCATCCGCTCCCGCAGCGTCTGCTCGATGACGAAGCATTCGGGCGCCTTGATGTCTTCCAGATTGATGCCGCCAAAGCTCGGCTCCATCAATTCGACCGCATTGATGAAGGCATCGACATCCTCGGTCTTCAGCTCAATGTCGATGGAATCAACGTCGGCGAAACGCTTGAAGAGAACGGCCTTGCCTTCCATCACCGGCTTGGACGCCAGCGCGCCCAGATTGCCCAGACCCAGGATCGCGGTGCCGTTGGATATCACCGCCACCAGATTGCCCTTGGCGGTGTAATCATAGGCCGTTGAGGGATCCTTCGCGATGGCGAGGACAGGAACGGCGACGCCGGGCGAATAAGCGAGGCTGAGGTCGCGTTGCGTCGCCATGGGCTTGGAAGCAATGATCTCGATCTTGCCCGGCCGTCCGTAGGAGTGGAAGAGCAGCGCCTCGCGCTCCGAAAATTCGACATTCGCCTTGTCACTCATTCAGGGTTCCCCATTATCAATCTATCATCCATGCGATCTATCGTTCGCCGTAGGATCGAAATGCCTTCCAGACAAGCCGTTCGCGCCAATTTTCTACCCTCTTTCTTGTCGAAAGCTCCTCGGCTATCGCCTGTAGCGATGACCAAGTCCGCCGCCTTCAAAAATGAAAGTCCGCCCGCCGGTAGCACACCGATGATGGTGCAATATTTCGAATTGAAAGCGGAAGCAGGTGATTGCCTGCTTTTTTACCGCATGGGCGACTTTTTCGAGCTGTTCTTTGAGGATGCGAAGCTGGCGGCGGCAACGCTCGATATCGCCCTCACCTCGCGCGGGGAGCATGGCGGGGAGCCGGTACCGATGTGCGGCGTGCCGGTGCATGCAGCGGAAAACTACCTCGCTCGCCTTATCCGGGCCGGGCACCGGGTCGCCATAGCCGAGCAGACCGAGACGC
>CBHCMH010000178.1:0-4925 GCA_965974445.1 uncultured Rhizorhapis sp. | reverse complement strand
CTTCCTCGGCATGGTCCATATCGCCACAGCCAGATACTGGCTCAAATTTGTCCACGCCGCCTAAGGCGCATCGCATGGATTTTACAACGGTGGGAGAGGCCTTGCAGTCAGCGAGTGCCCAGGATCCTCTGCCATGACGACCGTGGCCTAGACGGCGGTGGGCCTGAGCAGCGCCTCGGTGCCGCCATCGACAAAGAGTATCTGCCCGAGGAGGTAGTTCCCCTCCAACTCCGACAGGAAGGCCACCGCCTCGGCGACTTCATCCGCCTCGCCGAAGCGGCCGATGGCGTTCGGCTGATACGTGGCAAGCATCTGCCGCCCCTCCTCGCTGGAGAAAACGATGTCGTTCATCGGGGTGTTGATCACGCCCGGCGCGATCGCATTAAGGAGGATGCCCGAACCGGCCCATTCGGGTGAAACGGCCGCGCGGCGCAGCCACTGCCCGAGCGCACGTTTGCCTGAGCAGTAACAGACATTTGCATCGGCCGTCAGGCCGGCGAGCACTGTCTGCTCGTCCTTTTCCAGCAGATCGGCGATCAACCCCTCGTCCATGGACGGCAGCAGCACCGCCGTGGAGCAGAAGGTGACGGCGCGCGGCGCGGGGGAACGAGCGAGGAGGGGACGCAACCCCTCGAGCGTGGCAATCGCGCCGTAATAGTTGATCGCGATCGTGGCGTGCGGCTGCGGCACGCTGGCGATCGCTGCCGAAGCCACGACGGCATCGATCCCCTGGGGAGATGCGCGCTCGACCGCTTCGATCATCGCGGCGCGCCCGTCCGGTGTGCTCAGGTCGGCGACGATGTCATCCGGCCCCCCTCGCGACGATCCACCCCGATCACCCGGTGCCCCTGCCGACGGAACCGCTCGGCGGTCGCCTTGCCGATCCCCGAAGCCGAACCGGTTACGACCATGGTCTTGCTCATCAAGCTGCCCTCCGACGCTGCCCGCCGTTGGCGGGTTCAAACGCCGCCGTGTTGCCGCGGGTGCGCGTTCCGCGCGTCGTCCGAATGCATGTGCGCCTTTTGCGCAAATCATTCTAGGCAAGTCTCAGGCAACAGAGGCTTTTGACGATCATGACCGATGCCTTGCACGAACTTGTGGATCGCGTGGCGATTTGCGAACTCAAGGCGCGTTATTTCCGCGCGGTCGACACCAAGGACTGGGACACGTTCGAGTCGCTTTTCGCGGATGACGCCGTGCTGAGTGCGCCGGACGATAGCCCGGACCTCCTTTTTTCCGGCCGTTCAGGGGTCCGGGCCGGCGTCTCATCCTCGCTCGAGGGTATCGCGACTATCCACTTCGGCCACATGCCGCAGATCGGTTTCGACGGACCGGACGAGGCGTATGGCGTCTGGGCGATGGAGGACGAGCTGTTCTTCGACGACGCACCGGCATCGCCGATCGCCTACCTTCACGGCTACGGCCATTATCACGAGCGCTACGTACGGATCGACGGCACGTGGAAATTCCGCAGCGTCGAATTGCGCCGGCTGCGGGTAGAGACCCGCCCGCGCTGAGCGGTCGCGTCAGCCATCTCGTCCGACAAGACGACGCAAGCTGCTTCCGGGCCCTGCAACTATCCCGGCAACGAAACATGGCTCGCTGCAGGCAGCGACGACGGGAGGCATCGTGAACGGAATCTTACAGCTACCCTAGCACATTAGGCGGGCCATCGAACTTGGTGCGGTGGCCGAGTTCGCAACGGTAAGCGCGGCCGGCGTCCCGATCGATACCCCGACCTACTACTTTCTGAGCGATGACCTGTCCTCGCTCGATGTCGCCACGGGCCTCGCCTGTCCGGCCAAGGCAGAGCGTGCGCGGCGCAATCCCAAGGTGGGCATGCTGGTCGAGGCCGGAGCCGATGGGCCAGTGATCCTGGTGAGAGGACGGGCCGCGGTTCACGATGCAAACTTTGCCGCGAACGCCGTGCGCTACCTATCGGAGACGGGTTTCGAGGGCATCAGCTATGGTCTGCCGTGGAGCGAGGCAGCGAAGGCCGTCTGGTATTGGACGCGCATCATCGTCGAGGTCACGCCCGAACGGATTTCGTGGTGGGACAGCCCCGCCGAAATGGATCAGCCGCCGTCGGTGTGGCAGGCGCCGGCGAACTCTGCCTACCCGGCATCGGATCCGGCCCCCGCTGGCAAGCCCAGCGCCCCGGCCCAGTAGCAGCAGCGGCCCTGGCAAGAGATCGCCAAGGATGGTTTCGCCAGGGGCATCGGCCCGCATCTGACGGTCTGCGACGACGATGGGTATCCGCTGCCGATCCGTACCCGCAGCTGCGAACTGATCGGCGATCGCTTCCGGATGGAAATGCCTCGGCACATGCCGTGGGAGGCTGCCGGCAAGAAGGCGACCTTGAGCTTCATTGGTCTGGAGACCTTCGTGGGCGACGTCATCGAGGACGGCGTTCACTGGCTTGCCGTGGAGCGGGCGCTGCCTGAATCGCCGCTCATGCGCAATCCCCGCGAGGTACTTCAGCCCAGCCCGGAGGTCAGGGCGAAGCTGATGGCGCGGCTCGAGGTGGAAGTGGCCCGGCGCGGGCAAACCATTCCCAATATCCCGGACCAGCTCCCCGCGCCGACGCGCCTCGCAGCCGCTCGCTTCGCGCACTACGGAAAGAGCGCGCCGACGGTCGAGGGCACTGTCGATGCAACGCCCAGCGGGTCGGCATAGCGCGGGGAACCGGGGGACAAGGGGGCGAGGCGCCCCCTGTCGAGATGCCCGGAAATAGGGATCACTCGGGCGCCGGGCGTGCCGATATCATGGGTCCCAACGCGAAATAGGCATCGCCATCCGGCAACGGGCCGGGCGCCGAACGATTGAAGAAGCGGTCCATGTCTTGCGGCGTAGAGCGTTTCAGCGATTCGCCATCCAATTGCATGAGGGCCATCATCACCTTGAGCGCCCGTGCTGTCGCAGGACGTTCGTCGATCTCCGACCGCCATCGCATCAGATGCCTGAAATCGTCCCGAGCAAATCCATGCCGTTCCATATAGGCGGCCCAAGGATACATGGCGATGTCCGCGATCGAATAGGCCGCACCGCCCAGATAGCTATTGTCTGTCAACTGCCCGTCGATCCGCTCATAGACGAATCTCGCCTGGTCCCGGTAGCGGCCGTAGGCATAGCCGTCCTTTTCGGCGGGCAGACCCTGGAAATGATTCAGCTGCCCCAGCATCGGTCCGGCCAATGCCATCTGGACCGCGAGCCAGGTCAGCACCTGCCAACGGCCGGGGTCATTCGCCTCCCGCGGCAAGAGGGCAGGGGCGTGGTTTTCGGCAAGGTAGATGAGAATGGCGCCGCTTTCGAACAACGCGCGGCCCGCCAGTGGCCCCTCCGGATCGACTATCACGGGAACCTTCGCCAACGGGTTCAGCTTCAGGAAGTCGCTCGTGCGATTTCCGCCGCACATCACCGGGACATGCTCCGTCAGGTAAGGCAGGCCGGCCTCTTCGAGCATCAGGGCGATCTTGAAGACGTTGGGGCTGAACATCCCATAGAGTGTGATCATCGGCGCTTCCTGGATGACGGGCGGGTCGTTGCCGCTTCGCCGTCAGCAGGTCAGTCCTTGTGGATGACATGCTGCATCCTGCCAGCCAGAAAGGCCGGCCAGTCCGGGAAAACGGCGCGATGGCGCCCTCGTGTAACGCGCAGGCGATCTTCGGGCAGCCCCGCGCTTCGAGATCGGCTGAAGCGGTGGAGAGATCATCGACCCAATATCCCAGATGATGGAGTGGCCGTCCCTCGGTCGGCACCCAGAAGGTGCCGGGCAGCGTTTTCACCAGCTCGATGCACGGCTCCTGCTGGGAATAGATTGCATGGGAATGCAGCTCCATCTCCCCGTGGTCGCGCGTCCAGATCTGCACGGTGACGTTGATGAGCGGCGACCAGGTCACCCCCATTTGCCGGCCGTAGCGATCCATCGCGGCTTCGAAGTCATCAACAACGACACCGATGTGGTAGAGATCCGCCTGGTTAAGCATCGTGGTGCCAGTCCTGTGGTATTCAAAGGTGAATCCAGGCAAATCGCCGCAACGGCATCGTCTCGGCGGACTAAGGTTCAAGCGGCCGGATGGCCTCAAGATCACCGACAGCCTCCACCGCAGGCGGGTGAAGTGGCGCGGGCTTTGTAAGTTCATGCTGGACCAGCACAATTATGCGCACCATGATCCCGCATTGAGTCCGGTGTGCCTTCTCACTCCACCGGGCTCCCCCACGCGAAAACCCGGGGCCGTTTCCGCCGACCGGAACGGACCCGGCCCCCGCGGCTGAACAGGAAAACCGATGTCCAAGCTTGCCGATCTTCCCTTGTATCCGGATCTGGTTCTGGGTGTTATGCTTATCCCCGACGGCGAAACGGTCGCGGCGATCCACTCGGCCATGGAACTCGGCTATCGCGCCTTCGACACCGCGCCGCTCTATGAGAACGAGGCGCTCGTGGGCGAAGCGCTGCGCACGGCGCGGCTGCCTCGCGACGAGCTGTTCGTGACAACCAAGCTGTGGAACACGTGCCACGGCTACGACGAAGCGCTGGCGGCGTTCGATCGCACCCAGGCCCGCCTCGGACTGGACCAGGTGGATCTCTATCTCATTCACTGGCCAGTGCCGATGCGGGACCGGTTCCTCGACACCTGGCGCGCACTCGTGCGGCTGCGTGAGGAAGGCCGGGTGAGGGCGATTGGCGTGTCCAATTTCCTTCCCGAGCACCTCGAGCGGATCATCGATGCAACCGGGGTCGTTCCCGCGGTGAACCAGGTGGAAATGCATATCGGCTTTGCCCAGGCTGACCTGCGCGAGACCAATGCCCGTTTGGGAATCGTCACCCAGGCGTGGAGCCCGCTCGGCCATGGAACGGCGCGGGGGGGTACAGGGAATTCCCCGGTAGCCCCCCCCCACAGGAAGACGCCCCCCCAGAATTAGCG
>CBHCMH010000177.1:0-4927 GCA_965974445.1 uncultured Rhizorhapis sp. | reverse complement strand
AATCAACGATCGGGAGCACGAACTCCTGGTTGAACTGATTGTTCGCCCTGATCTTCTCATTGAAGTAGAAGGCGCCGACGACATAGTCGATCATCCCCGCGTTTCCGGCAAGGCGCGCCTCCAGGCTGGTCTGGCGGATCTTTTCGTTGGTCATGGCCGTGTTGAAGGCCGGCCCATAGAAAAGCGAGTGGTCCTCGCTCTCGCGATAGGCCGGAATGATCGTCACCTTGCCGATGCCGGTCTTCCAGTTCAGCTCGGCATTGACACCCCAGTAGGTGCTGTCCGCCCGCTGCTCGTCGTTCATCGGCCTGAAAAATGCAAAGGCCGGGCCGCCAAGGGTCCCGCTGCGGAAGGCGTTGGCCGCAGGCGTGTTGAAACCCTCATTTTCGTCAAGACCCGAGGGTATAAGAGCATAGCCACCCGACCCGTTGGGCACGAAGCTGCCGATATACGAGCCGCCGACGCCATTGCCGCCGAGGTGCGTGTAATCGGCGCCGATACGAAGTGAAAGGTCGCTGGAGGGCTCAACGAGGAACTGCGCACTCAGCGAGCCGCGCCGCAGATCGTCTGTCCCATCGCGATTATAGCCATCATGCACGGAATAGGCCCCGCCGAGCCGCAGAGCGCTGTTGCTGCTCACACCGAGATTGAGGTGGGCATCGACATCGACCGCATCATAATTGCCGTAGCCCAGGTTGAAGCCCATCGAATTCTGGCCGATCTTCGGGCGGGCCGGAATGACGTTGACGGCGCCGCCGGTGGCGTTGCGGCCATAGAGAATGCCCTGCGGCCCCTTGAGCACTTCGACGCGCTCAAGGTCATAAAAGGCCGCGCCGAACACGCCTCCGCCCCGACCCAGCACCACACCGTCGTAGCTCGGCGTCACTGCGGGATCGATGTAACTGCTGGTCGTGATATTGCCGACGCCGCGGACGAAGATCGACGAGATGTTGCCGCCGGGCGATGGGAAAGAGATGGCGGGGACTGCCTTGGTGATGTCCAGGGCATTGCCGATCCCGCGCTGGATCAGGTCGTCGCCCGAAACCGCATCGATCGCGATTGCGGCCTTCTGCAGGCTTTCTTCCTTACGCTGGGCGGTGACGATGATGTCCCCAATTCCGGCAATGTCCGAATCGGCCGATTGCGGCTCCTGAGCGAAGGTTGGCGTAGCAAGGGCCAATGCGGCCATTGCCGTGGTTCCGAGTAGTGCATTGCGCATGAAAATCCCTCCCCGTTTATGGAATATTTTGAACGCTGCTAGGATAGAGGCTGCCTGGCCAAAACTCTCGTCGTTTGTATCAATGCGGTCCTATCCACAATTCGAATGTATGTGTGGCAAGGGCACGGGGCCGAACGATTCTCGCCAATCTTTTCCATCAATGCGCACCTATCGACGGCTTGAATTTCCCTTCCGAACCGCAGCGTACTAATTTCCTGCTTATACCACAGGCGTTAAGAAGATCGAGGGAGGGTGGATTGGCAAATCGTCTGGCGGGCAAGGTCGCAGTCGTCGCGGGGGCGGGCAGCGGCATCGGCAAGGGCTGCGCGGAAATCTTCGCCGCAGAAGGCGCCGAGGTGGTCGGCGTGGATCTCAAGGGCGCCGATTACGCCTGCGACCTTCTCGATGAAGCCGCGACCAACGCGCTGTTCGCCGATGTCGGAGCGAAATTCGGGAAGGTCGATATCCTCGTCAATGCGGCGGCCTTCGCCATCTTCGCGTGGATCGAGGATCTGAGCTACGCCGACTGGAAGAAGACGCTCGACGCCGAACTCGACATCGTCTTCCTGCCCACGCGCGCCGCTTGGCCATGGCTCAAGGCCAGCGGCGCGGCCAGCGTGATCAATTTCGCCAGCGCAAATGCGTGGAAGGCGCTCGAAGGCTCCCCTGCCCTTGCCCATTGCGCCGGCAAGGGCGGAGTCCTTGCCATGACGCGCCAATTGGCGATGGAAGGCGCGCCGCACAATATTCGCGCCAACACCATTGCGCCGGGTTTCATCCGGACCGAAGCAACCGGGCGCCATCTCGACGCGCACCCCGAATTCCTCGACATCGTGCTGTCCAAGAACATGCTCAAGCTGATTGGCGAACCCTCGGACATCGGCTGGTGCGCAACCTGGCTTGCCAGCGACGAGGCGCGCTACGTCACCGGGGCCGACTTCTCGGTCGATGCCGGTGCCACCGCCTGGTAGGAGTGGATCAGTGACCGACTATCTGATGAATATATGGTATCAGGCCGGCTTTGCCGACGAAGTGCCCGCAGGCGGCAAGCTCGCCCGCACGATCTGCGAGATACCACTTGTTTTCTACCGCTGGGCCGACCAATCGGTCACGGCGCTGGTCGATCGCTGTCCGCACCGCTTCGCCCCGCTTTCGGCCGGGCGGGTCGAGGGGGATAGCATCTTTTGCGGATATCATGGCCTTGGCTTCGGCGCAGACGGTAAGTGCGTGCACAATCCGCATGGGCCGATCCTTTCCGCGCTCGCCGTGCGCGCCTTTCCGGTGGTCGAGCGCCACAGCATCGTCTGGGTCTGGCTCGGCGATGCCGATCGGGCCGACCCGGCGCTGATCCCCGATCTGTCCTATATCGACGAAACCCCGCCACAGGCGCGGATTGCGGGCTATATGCCCACGGCCGCCAACTACCAGTTGCTGAGCGACAACATCCTCGACCTCAGCCATGCAGACTTTCTTCACCCCGATACGCTCGGCGGTATCAATAGCACCGCGAAAAGCAGCAATCGCCAGGAGGGCGACAAAGTCGTGGTCGACTGGCTGGCGGAAAACTGCGAGCCACCCCCGGCATTTCGGGCGACGCTGAACGGCGCTGAGCGCGCCGATATCTGGACCCAAGTGGTATGGCAGGCTCCGGCGGTAATGACCCTGGGCGTCGCCGCCGTTCCGGCGGGGCAAGTACGCGCCGACGACGACGAGGGTTACACTCTGCACAATATGGTGCCCGAGACGGCCACCACGACCCACTATTTCTATTGTTCGACCAGGCGGTTCCGGGTGGACGATGAAGGTTTCAGCCAGTTTCTGCGCGGCGCGCTCGCCCAGGCATTCACGCAGGAGGACAAGCCCATGCTGGAAAGCCAGCAGGCGCGGATCGGCAAGGCCGATTTTTGGTCGCTCGAACCGGTGCTGCTGAAGATCGATGCCGCTTCCACCCGCGCGCGCCGCCTGCTTGCGCAAAAGATCGCCGAGGAGACTGGAGACCCGGATTAGGGTCATCTCCCCATTAGCGGCAATAGAATCGTACCAGCCGTTCGGATTTACGTATCGCTCTCGCGCCACTGGTCGCCGCGTTGGAGACATGGATGCGCGAGCACCGCGCCCTGCTGTCCCGCCGACGTGCTCGCCCGCATCGCCGAAATCCCGCAGAACCGTCTCCACGAACTGCTGCCCTGGACCTGGCGGGCTTCCGCTCAGCTGTCCGAAGCGGCCTGACGGTCCTCCCGGCGCGCGAAGAGACGGTAGTAGGCTGCCTCGCTTCGCCGGCGTCCCTCCTGCGTGAGCACCATCGACTTCGCCTTGCCCACCGGATCGAGAATGAGACCCTCCTCGTGCAACCGGTCCATCGCCGCCCAATCGAACGACTTCCACGCGCCAGAGCGAACGGACGCGCTAGTCTTGCGGGCGTGGCTACAAGGAGAAGAGGGCCGGAGATTTCTCCCCGACCCTCTGCGACCCGCTGGGGGCTCTTATTAAAACTCTCTCAAGCGGTCCATGCCGGATGGCTACGGATTTACCCCCGCTGCCCGCCCCTTCATGGAAGCCGGTATGACTGAGGCAACAGCTCTTTTCGGCAGCCCGGGTCAGTACGGTGCGGCAAGCCGGTGCAAAGCGCCTCCGATCATAGCGCCAACGCGATCTGGCGACACGCCCTCGAGTTGCGCGGCTCCGATAGCGATACTTGTTTCAACAATATCTCGGCACCGCTCAAACCTGCGGGCTTGATAAGCCTCGAGCGCTTGTTCGGTGCGATCCGCTTTCGCTAGCTCTTGACTAAGAACAATAGCGCTTTCGACGGCCATGCCGGCTCCCGAAGCGAGATGGGGCGTTGTTGCATGTACGGCATCGCCGAGGAGCACAATCCGCCCGTTCGACCAGGGACCCGGCTGCAACTTGGCGGCCAGAGGTCGATAGTTGATCCAGTGGTCTCGCGTCATGTTCTCGCGAATCCAGCCAGCACTATGACCGAAACCCTCCAGGTTTGCCTTCAGGCGGGCGAAAAGCTCATCGTCGTCGAAATGCTTCTGGCGCCGCTCGTGAGGAGTAAGCATCCATAGGTACACTGTATTCTCACCGCATTGAGTGATGCCGACCGTGTACTTATGGCCGAAGTACATCTCCCCCTTTTCAAGCATGGGCGGCTTTTCAATAGAGATACGCCAGCAGCCTTGGCCGGTGCGCATGGGTTCGGACATATGCGGGAAAGCAAGCTTGCGAACGTGCGAGTGGACACTGTCCGAGCCGATCACGAGGTCGTAGCGCCGCTCACTGCCATCAGACAACGTCACATCGACGTCGGCGCCTCGATTCTCCAGTTGACCAACGGTGACGCCGAGGCGAACGCAAATGCCGAGGGCCCGGATGCGTTCCTGCATGATCTCATGCAAGATCGGCCGCATGATCCCGCCCGTGGCAGGAAGGCCGTCCTCGATTATGGGCTCGTCAAGATCGCGCAGATGCTCGCCGGAGAATAGGTACACACCGGATCCGTTGGTGATTGCCCCCTTGGATGCGATTTCCTCCACCATGCCAAGCTGCTTGTAGGCTCGCAGCGTGACGCCCGTAATCGTAATGCCGGCACCATAAACCCGCCATTCCGGATCAAGATCGACAATCTCCACATCCACGCCACGCTCGGCCAAGCTGATGGCCGCAGCCATGCCTCCAATCCCGCCACCGACAATCAACGCGGTG
>CBHCMH010000176.1:0-4932 GCA_965974445.1 uncultured Rhizorhapis sp. | reverse complement strand
CTTGGCAAAGCCAAGCGCGCGAGCCAGAGGCGCGCTCGACCCCTCTCCAACTCCATCTAAGCCCGGCTGCGCCGAGCTAAGATTTCGTATCCTCCCCCCTGTCGCGGGGGAGGGCTGGATAGAGCGAGTTGAAGGAAGAATTTGAAATGCGTGTTTATTATGATCGTGACGCGGACATCGGCCTGGTCAAGGGCAAGAAGATCGCCATTGTCGGCTATGGCAGCCAAGGCCATGCCCATGCGCAGAACCTGCGCGATTCCGGCGTCGCCGAAGTCGCCATTGCGCTGCGCGCCGGTTCCGCAACCGCGAAGAAGGCCGAAGGCGCGGGCTTCAAGGTGATGAGCAATGCCGAAGCCGCCGCCTGGGCCGACATTGTCATGATCCTGGCCCCCGACGAGCATCAGGCTGCAATCTATGCCGACGACCTGCATGCCAATATGAAGCAGGGAGCGGCTCTTGCTTTCGCACACGGCCTGAACGTTCATTTCGGCCTGATCGAGCCGCGCGCCGACCTGGACGTGTTCATGATCGCGCCCAAGGGTCCGGGCCACACCGTGCGCAGCGAATATGTGCGCGGCGGCGGCGTTCCCTGCCTGATCGCCATTGCGCAGGACGCTACCGGCAACGCGCAGGATGTGGCGCTCTCCTATGCGTCTGCTGTTGGCGGTGGCCGTTCGGGTATCATCGAAACGACGTTCCGCGAGGAATGCGAAACCGACCTGTTCGGCGAGCAGGCCGTGCTGTGCGGTGGCCTCACCCATCTGATCCAGGCAGGCTTCGAAACACTGACCGAAGCCGGCTATGCTCCGGAAATGGCCTATTTCGAGTGCCTGCACGAGGTGAAGCTGATCGTCGATCTGATGTATGAGGGCGGCATCGCCAACATGCGCTATTCGATCAGCAACACCGCCGAATATGGCGATATCACGACTGGTCCGCGCATCATCACCGACGAGACCAAGGCCGAAATGAAGCGCGTTCTGGAAGACATTCAGGCCGGCCGTTTCGTCAAGAATTTCATCCTCGACAACCGCGCCGGGCAGCCCGAGCTGAAGGCCAGCCGCAAACTGGCCGCCGCGCATCCGATCGAACAGACCGGCGCGCAGCTTCGCGCGATGATGCCCTGGATCGGCGCGAACAAGCTGGTGGACAAGGAAAAGAACTGATCTTCACTTTGCTGGAATGACGAAGGGAAACCTATCGTCTCCATATTCAGGGCTGGAACATTTCGGGGGCGTCGCTTATCAATGCGGCGCCCCCTTTCTTTCTTCCCGAGGAGACCCATCAATGCGTCAATATCTCATTCCGGCTGCACTGGTCGTCGCGCCGCTGGCCATTGGTACCGCCGTTGTCGCGCAGGATGCGCCTGCACTACCCGGTGCGGTTGACCCGGCGCGCGTTCAGGCGGGTACCTATATGGTTGATCCGGCGCACACGCAGGTCGCTTTCACGGTCAACCATTTCGGTTTCAACAATTATGTCGGCCTGTTCGGCACCATCACCGGATCCTTGACCATCGACCCGGCACAGCCGGAAAAAGCCAGCGTCAGCATTGAAATTCCCATGGATCAGGCGCGCACCAGTTCTACCGACCTGGACAAGCATCTCCAGTCTCCCGACTTTCTGAATACGGCGCAATATCCGACGGCCAAATTTGTTTCGACCGGCGTGACCGTCGATGGAACGACGGCGGAAATTGCCGGGAATCTGACCCTCTTGGGCGTGACCAAGCCGGTGACGATCGACGCCCGGTTCACAGGCGCGGGCAACCATCCGATGAACAAGAAGCTGAATGTCGGCTTTTCCGGCACCACTACGATCAAGCGCAGCGAGTTTGGCATGGGCAAATACGTCCCGCTGGTCTCGGACGACGTGACGCTGGCGATTACGGTCGCGTTCGAAAAATAAGACCGCCGGTTTTGGCCCACAGGCCCTGATCCCCGCCTCGTCCGAGGTCAGGGCGTTACTGTGGACGGACCGCCAGCACAAATTTCCCCACATGCTCCCCTTTTTCCATCCGGGCATGCGCGGCGGCGGCCTCGGCAAGGGGGAAGCTGCGATCCATCACCGGGCGCAGTTTGCCCTCTTCCACGAACGGCCACACGGTCTGCGCCAATTCGTCGGCGATGAGCGTCTTGAAAGCGACGGATCGGGGCCGCAAGGTCGATCCGGTCAGCGTCAGCCGGTTCTGCATGACCTGAACCAGCGGAATTTCGGCCTTGACGCCGCGCTGGGTGGCGATGGAGACATGCCGCCCGTCCTCGGCCATGCAGGCGAGGTTCCGTGCCACATAATCGCCGCCGACCATGTCCAGCACCGCCTGCACGCCCCTGCCGCCGGTCAGATCGCGTACCGCCTCGACAAAGTCCGTCGTGCCATAGTTGATCGCGTGCGTCGCCCCGGCCTTCAGCGCGGCGGCGCATTTGTCCTCGCTGCCGCAGGTCACGATGATCCGGATGCCGAAAAGGCCGCATAGCGCGATCGCCATGGTGCCGATGCCGCTGGTGCCGCCATGGACCAGCACCGTATCGCCTTCGACGACATAGGCCCGTTCGAACAGGTTGCTCCAGACCGTGAACAGGGTTTCGGGGAGGGCGGCGGCTTCCAGCATGTCATATCCGTCGGGCACGGGCAGGCACTGCCCCACGGGCGCAACGGCATATTCGGCATAGCCCCCGCCCGCCAGCAGCGCACAGACCCGTTGGCCGATCGGCGCGGTGTCGGCGCCGGCACCAGCGGCAACGATCTCGCCCGACACCTCAAGCCCCAATATGTCGGACGCCCCCGGCGGAGGCGGGTAGAATCCCCGCCGCTGTAGTACGTCCGGCCGATTCACGCCCGCCGCCGTGACCTTGATCAGCACCTCATTTTCTGACGGCGACGGGACCGGCCGTCGAACCGGCTTCAAAACCTCCGCCGAGCCGGGGGTATCGAAGCCGATGGCCGTCATGCTATCGGAAATCACGGGTCTTTGCGGCATATGGCTGCTTTCCCTCGCTTCATCTGTCGTTGAGACAAAAGGAATGGCGACCTTATTGACAGATGCCGGTGAAGGGTCAACATTCCGGCCATGGACATGGACGAAAATCTGCCGCGCAAGGCCGATGATCCCCTGGCGGCCCTGGCGCGGCAGGATCTGGATCCTTTTTCCGTGGACGAGCTGCATGAGAGGGTGAAGGCGCTGGAGACGGAAATTTCCCGAACCAGGAAGAAAATTGAATACGCCGTTAACCATAAAGCAAGCGCTGAGGCGTTATTCAGAAAATGAACCTGTGCCGTCCGGATTTTGCCTTTGCGGCCAAAGCCAAAGCGCAAGCCCGTGACAGTTCTGCCGTCCTTGATAGCAGGGCCGTTAATCCCGACATTAGGTCCATGGCTCCCGATTTGGGAGCAGGCGGGGCCTGCCTTGGCCCGACAGGAGTGAATTAGAATGCCGTCTTTTGCTGCTGCGCTCGAAACCACGCTCCACAATGCGCTGACTCACGCATCGGAGCGCCGTCACGAATATGCGACGCTGGAGCATCTGCTTCTCGCGCTCATCGATGACGAGCACGCGTCGAAGGTGATGCAGGCGTGCGGCGTGGATATGGGCGAACTTCAGGACGCCGTCACCGTCTATCTCGACAATGAGCTGGATTCGCTGAAAGTGGAGGGCGCGACCGATCCTTCGCCGACCAGCGGCTTCCAGCGGGTGGTCCAGCGGGCGATCCTGCATGTCCAGTCCTCGGGCAAGGATGAAGTGACCGGCGCCAATGTGCTGGTCGCGCTTTTTTCCGAACGCGAAAGCTATGCCGTCTATTTCCTGCAGCAGCAGGATATGAGCCGCCTCGATGCCGTCAGCTACATCAGCCATGGCGTCGGCAAGGGGATTTCCACGCCCGAGCCACGCGAAGTGAAGGGCGTGGAAGAGGAAAAGACGCAAAAGACGGAGACCAAGAACAAGAAGGAAAGCGCCCTCGACCAGTTCACCGTCAACCTCAACGAAAAGGCGCAGAAGGGCAAGGTCGATCCGCTGATCGGCCGTGGTCCGGAGGTCGATCGTACCGTCCAGATCCTCTGCCGCCGCTCGAAGAACAACCCGCTCTATGTGGGCGATCCAGGCGTCGGCAAGACCGCCATCGCCGAGGGTCTGGCGCGCAAGATCATCGAAGGCGACGTGCCCGAAGTGCTGCTGCCCGCCGTGATCTACTCGCTCGATATGGGCGCGCTGCTCGCCGGCACGCGCTATCGCGGCGATTTCGAGGAGCGGTTGAAGGCCGTCGTCAACGAGCTGGAAAAGCTGCCCCACGCGATCCTGTTCATCGACGAAATCCACACTGTCATCGGCGCGGGCGCGACGAGCGGCGGCGCGATGGATGCCTCCAACCTTTTGAAGCCGGCCCTGTCGGGCGGAACGATCCGCTGCATCGGTTCGACCACCTATAAGGAGTTCCGCAACCATTTCGAAAAGGACCGCGCCCTGCTGCGCCGGTTCCAGAAAATCGACGTCAACGAACCGACCATCGACGACACGGTGAAGATCCTTGCGGGCCTTCGCAGCGCGTTCGAGAATCATCACAAGGTCAAGTACACGCCCGACGCGATCAAGGCGGCGGTGGAGCTTTCGGCGCGCTACATCAACGACCGCAAGCTGCCCGACAAGGCCATTGACGTGATCGATGAGGTCGGCGCGATGCAAATGCTCGTGCCCCCCGCCAAGCGGCGCAAGACCATCACGTCGAAGGAGATCGAAGCGGTCATCGCCACCATGGCGCGCATTCCGCCCAAGTCGGTTTCGTCCGATGACAAGGCGACGCTGGAAACGCTCGATACGGATCTCAAGCGCGTCGTCTTCGGCCAGAATAAAGCCATCGAGGTGCTGAGCTCGGCAATCAAGCTCTCCCGCGCGGGGCTGCGCGATCCCGACAAGCCCATCGGCCACTATCTCTTCTC
>CBHCMH010000175.1:0-4942 GCA_965974445.1 uncultured Rhizorhapis sp. | reverse complement strand
TCCTTGAACAGCGCTTCGGCCAATTTGGAAGCCGCCATGCCCGGCTGCGCGGCGGGGCTGCCCTCCTTCGCCTCGGTCAGGGCGCGGCCTTCCCAGATGACTGTGTTGTCGGCACGCCGCTTGATCTGCACATTGAGTTGGGTGACGATAATGTCCTTGGGCGGGCCGGACAGGTTGATGCCGATTCCAAGGCCGACGCCGCTGCCATAGCTGCCTGTGGACCCGCCCACGCCGACACTGACGGGCGACCGACCGCCCCCCAGCGTGCCGCGTACGTCGCGCAGATAATTGACGCTGGCCACATATTGGCTGCCCGCGCCGGGCATTTCGGTAAAGCCGATCCGCTGCAACTCACGGCCCACGGCGGCGGCGTAGCTGCGGAATTCGATGCTGGTGTCATCGCTCAGGGTCAACGGCTCGACAGCGATCGTCCCCCGGGCAGTCTGATCGCCGATATGGAAGCGCGTAACCTCCACTGGCGGAACGGCCGTGGCGCATCCTGCCAGGGCCAGGGGCGCCAGAACCAGGCTCGCCCAATCTTTCTTGCGCATCGCCGAACACTCCCAAGGCTGATCGGTTTACCGTAAACACTTAACACATGGTCCTGCTGCATACAGCATGAACAGGGGATTTCATTGCTTCCATGCGCTCATTATGGAAGCGGGCAGATGTAATATTTTTCAAGGAGTTCGCATGACCGGCAAGACGACAATCCTGGTGACTGGGGGCGCGGGCTATATCGGCAGTCATGCCGTGCTGGCGCTGCTCGATGCGGGCTATGGCGTGGCGGTCATCGACAATCTTACCACCGGATTTCGCTGGGCGGTGCCGGACGATGTGGCCTTTTACGAAGGCGATATCGAGGATCAGCCGCTGGTCGAACGCGTCATCGCCGATCAGGGGGTAAAGGCGATCATGCATTTCGCCGGATCGATCATCGTCCCCGAATCGGTCGAAAATCCGCTGAAATATTATCATAACAACAGCGCCAAGAGCCGCGCCCTCATCGAAAGCGCCGTGCGCACGGGGGTCAAGCACTTCATTTTTTCCTCGACAGCGGCGACCTATGGCGTGCCGGAGGAAAGCCCGGTGAAGGAAAGCACGCCCAAGCGGCCGATCAATCCCTATGGCATGTCGAAACTGATGACGGAGATCATGCTGGAGGACGTGTCGAAAGCGCATGACTTCAATTATTGCGCACTGCGTTATTTCAACGTCGCGGGCGCGGACCCGAAATGCCGCACGGGCCAGTCGACCGCTGGCGCCACGCACCTCATCAAGGTCGCGGTCGAGGCAGCGCTCGGCAAGCGCAGCCATGTCAGCGTCTTCGGCACCGATTATGACACGCCCGACGGCACGGGGGTGCGCGACTATATCCATGTCTCCGACCTTGCCCGCGCCCATGTGCTGGCGCTTGAGGCGCTGATGGCCGACCCTGCGACCAACCATATCCTCAATTGCGGCTATGGCAGGGGCTTTTCGGTGCTGGAGGTGCTGGACGCCGTCGATCGCGTGACCAACATGACGATCGAGCGCCGTCTGGAGGATCGCCGCGCGGGCGATCCCGATTCGCTGATTTCCGACAATCGGGCCATTCTGGAGTGCTTTCCCTGGAAGCCCGAACATGCCGATCTGGACCGGATCGTCAGCCATGCTCTCGCCTGGGAACGGAAATTGGGCGAAATCAGAGCGGGTGCTTGACTTTGGGCGGCTGTCCCCATAGGTGGCGGCCTTCAAATTTCTGACAAACAAAAGCTATTGGAAGCGTTTCGACATGAAGATCCGCAATTCTTTGAAGTCGCTCAAGGACCGTCATCGCGACAACCGCGTGATCCGCCGTCGCGGCCGCACCTATGTGATCAACAAGACCAACCGCCGGTTCAAGGCTCGCCAGGGCTGAACCAGGTGGTGGGCGTAGCCGCCGTCATCTTCGACGCCGGCAATGTCCTTTATGATTGGAACCCCGGTTCCTCTGCGAGCGCTTGATCGATGACGATCAGGCGCTCGACGCGTTTCTGCTCCTAAAGCCAAGTCGCGTTAAGAACGAGTTATGCTGGGTCATTGCCACCTTCAAGCCCCTCCCCTTCAGGGGAGGGGGAAGGGGTGGGGGCCATTGCGGAGCAATGGCTGGCGACAGCCATTTTGAGGGCCTTAGAGGCCCCACCCCAACCCAGTGGGCGACCGGCCCTGTCCCCCAGTCCCCCAGACAGGGCCGCAGCGCCCGCGCCTGAAGGGGAGGGGCTATGGCAGTTCACCACCCACTCCGGCCATTCTCAATGGACCTTGATATATCCGCGTCGCCCCAGCCGGAATGACAGGTACTTTGCACCGATCCCCGTTATGGGTCAGGGGTTCCACGTCGAAACCGCCCTACGCCTTCTCCAGCGTGCATTGCAGCGGGTGCTGATTCTCGCGCGCGAAATCCATCACCTGGTTGACCTTGGTCTCGGCGACCTCATAGCTGAATATACCGCAGATGCCGACGCCGCGCTGGTGGACATGCAGCATGACGCGCGTCGCCTCCTCCATGTTCATCTTGAAAAAGCGCTGCAGGACCAGGACGACGAACTCCATCGGAGTATAATCGTCGTTCAGCATCAGCACCTTGTAAGGTGCCGGTTTTTTGGTGCGCGTGCGCGTACGGGTGGCAACGCCCAGACTGCTGCCATCGTCATCGCCCTTGCGCGTCGCCATCCTGACGGGGCGGAATGATATGTACGTCATTGGGTGCATGTGTCCGAAAAGATATGGCATGGCCACCGCAGAGAGCAAGGGGGCTCGCGCAGATGCAATTCAGATTTTTGCGATAAAAAGATGGCCGCGCCCATAGGGCGCGGCCAATCCTGTTCCGCTGTCGCCTGGTTCAGGCGCCAGGCGGGGCTTCAGCTTCAGGCGGTGAAGCTCTTCACCTTTTCCGAAACCACAGCGGCGCGGCTCGAAAGCGGCTGAACCACGTCGCCGGCCAGCTTGAGCAAGGCTTCGCTGCTCTTCGATGCTTCCGACGCCATGCTGTCGAAGGCGCTGGAGAAAAATTCGCTCTGAAGCTGGAAAAATTCGGTCGGCGACTTCACCGACGCGAAGCTCTTCATCGTGGCGGTGGCCTTTTCGAAATTCTTGCGGCTGTACTCAGCGGCTTCCTGACCGAGCGATTCGGCGCCCTTGGCGGCAATCTTGCTCGATTCGACGATGGCTTCGACATTGCCCTTGGTAAGCTCGTTCATCTCTTCAACGATCTTGCTGCTCTTCTCAACGGCGGCCTTGGCCTTTTCGTTGAAATCGCCGAACATGGCCTGGAATTTTTCCTTGGCCTCGGTGGCAACTTTCTTGGTCGTTTCAATTGCATCGGTCATTAGGTTCGTTCCTTCTTCTGCTGCGGCCGGGATAAGTTCGATATTTGGTTCCGGCTCTTTATGTTCGGGTTCGGGTTCGGGTTGCGCATCCGCTATCTCGGCCGTCGCTGCGACTGGCGGAGCGATTTCAGCGCTGTTGGAAGGTGCGGTATCTTCCATGATGATTTCCTTCGGTTCCGGTGTGGGCTCCGGCGTAACGGGCTTTGGCGCCATCTTCTCAACCGGCGGCGGCGCGGCGATGCTCGAAGGAGAAGCCGACTTCGTTATAGGGCGCGGCGTTATCGAGCGCGGCGATTTTGCGGCGGGCTGTACCTTGCTGCCTGAGCCCGTTTTCGTTGGTTGCGACTTTGGCGGCTTTTCGGCCATCGAGGCTTCCTTCCATCATTGCTGCAATGCACAATAGTGGATTCGGCCGTGGATTGCAAGCACTTTTTGTGCGATGCAACAGAAGTGTAACATAGGATTTCAGCGGGCGGACCTACCGCGACCTGACATATCGGCCCGGAGCATCTTCTATCGCCGGTAAATGGCCGTTTCCTGGCTTTCTCGGGCCTGTCGCCTCTACCGCTTCATTGCCCAGGGATTCGATCCAGTCGATCCAGTCTGGCCACCAGCTCCCGGGTGTTTCTTTCGCAGATGCAATAAAGTCCGCGAGAGAAAGCATTTTCCTCTCGCAGGTCCAATATTGATATTTGCCGGAGCTCGGCGGATTGACCACCCCGGCAATATGACCCGAACCGGCAAGCAGGAAACGTGTCGGGCCGTAAAAATGTTCCGTGATTTTCCAGACACTTTCCGGCGGCGCGATATGATCCTCGCGTCCGGCCTGAATATAGCTGGGTGTCTTCACCTTGCGCAGGTCGATGGGGGTGCCGTCGATCTGGATCGCGCCGGGCTGAACCAGTTTGTTGTCCCGGTAAAGATCGGTGAGATAGGCCTGATGCCATTTGGCCGGAAGATTGGTCGTGTCGCCATTCCAGTAAAGCAGGTCGAATGGCGGATAATCCTGCCCGAGCAGATAATTGTTGACGACATAGTTCCAGATCAGGTCGCGGCCGCGCAGCAGGTTGAAGGTCGCGGCCATATAGCGGCCGTCCATATAGCCTTCGGACGACAGGGTCTTGATCAGCTTGAGCAGTTCCTCATCAATGAATAGGCTGAGGTCTCCGGCCTTGCTGAAATCCACCTGTGCTGTGAAAAAGGTGGCGCTCTTCACCTTGGACGCCTCTTTGCGCGCGGCCAGCAAGGCCAGCGTCGTGGCAAGGGTCGTCCCGGCAACGCAATAGCCAATGGTATGTACGCTCTCCACGTCGAGCAGTTCGCGTACGGTGTCGATGGCGTCGATCTGGCCGCGCAGGATATAGTCGTCCCAGACAATGTCCTTCATGCTGGCGTCGGCCGATTTCCACGACACGACAAACACCGTCAGGCCCTGTTCGACGGCCCAGCGGATGAAGCTCTTCTCCGGGTTGAGATCGAGAATGTAGAACTTGTTGATCCAGGGCGGCACGATCAGCAGCGGCCGCTTGAGCACTTTCTCCGTCGTCGGGGCATACTGGATCAGCTCGATCAGATCGTTGCGGAAGATCACC
>CBHCMH010000174.1:0-4946 GCA_965974445.1 uncultured Rhizorhapis sp. | reverse complement strand
GGTTCAGGAAAACGCAGGGCTCCGATCAGGAAGTCCAGGTCGCCGTCGCGCAATTGCGCCATCAGCTCGGCATGCGGCCCATCCACAAGCTCAATCTTCACGTCGGGATGCGCCGCATGAAAGCGCGCCACGGCCCGGGGCAACAGCTTCGCGCGGGCAAGGGGCATCGCGCCAATGGCGATCTTTCCCACCGCCGCGCCATCCAGCGCGGCAATTTCGACGAGGCCCGCCTGAAGCTCTGTCCGGCACAGCCGGAAGGCGCGCACCACCGTTCGCCCGGCAGCCGTTATGGCGACCCCCCTACCCCGGCGAACGAAAAGCGTAAGGCCGCTCGCGGTTTCCAGTTCGCGCACCGCCCGGTGCAGCGAGGGCTGCGACAGGCCGGTAGCGGCGCTGGCGCTTATGTAGCTGCCCGCATCGGCCAGCGCGATCAGGGCGCGCAACTGGGCCATAGTCACCAAACGGTCGGCCTCTACAAAACCGCCGGTTGCCGCTCCGCCCCTTGCGGCGCGAAATCCGGCGGCCAGGCTGGCCATCGCCTTATCCACCCGGGCGCACAATATGGCACCCGCAACCGTGGGGGTCATGCCATCGGCCCGCCTTTCGAACATCGCCCGGCCAAGCTGCTGTTCCAGCCGTGCCATGCCCTGCGTGACGGCAGGCTGGGACAGGCTGATGGCCTGAGCTGCCGCGCTGACGCTGCCCAGCCGGCAAATAGCGGCAAGCGCGCGCAAGTGGCGGATGTTTAGACTCCAGAGCTGCATGGCAAGTGTATAGCAAAAACTTATGGCCGTGCCGATATTCGAAATTGCGTTGCGAGCCGGTCAAGCCCACTGTGCGGGGGCCAAAATGTTTCTATTCAGGACAATCGGAGAGGCAATGTCATGGCCGGCATAGTTGTACAGAACATCGAACGCGCCCAAATCAGCGTGATCGACGGCCTTGCCAAGTGCGGAGTCGCAACCGTTCATGAAGCCCAGGGTCGCACCGGGCTGCTGGCGCCCTATATGCGGCCGATTTATGCGGGCGCGCGTATAGCGGGATCGGCCGTCACGATTTCAGCGCCGCCGGGCGACAATTGGATGGTGCATGTCGCCATCGAACAGTTGAAGGAAGGCGACGTCATCGTCCTGGCGCCGACCAGCCCCTGTTCCGACGGCTATTTCGGCGATCTATTGGCGACCTCCGCGCAGGCACGCGGTTGCCGGGGCCTCATCATCGACGCCGGCGTGCGGGACGTGCGCGACCTGAAACAAATGGACTTCCCGGTCTGGTCGAAGGCTGTGCACGCACAGGGCACCATCAAGGCGACGCTGGGCTCGGTGAACGTGCCGGTCGTGTGCGCCAACGCGCTCGTCAATCCCGGCGATGTCGTCATTGCCGACGACGACGGGGTCTGCGTCGTGCCGCGCGCCGAAGCCGCCGCCGTGCTGGAAAAGGCGCAGGCGCGGGAGGCGAATGAAGAAGCCAAGCGGGTCCGCCTGGCGGCCGGCGAACTGGGCCTCGACATTTACGGCATGCGCGCCAAGCTGGCCGAGATGGGCCTGAAATATGTCTGAAGGCACTCGCTGTCTCTGGATGCGGGGCGGTACGTCGAAGGGCGGTTATTTCCTGAAAGACGACCTGCCTTCCGATCCGGAAGCGCGTAATGCCCTGCTTCTGCGCATCATGGGCTCGCCGGATCCCCGCCAGATCGACGGCATGGGCGGGGCCGATCCGCTGACGAGCAAGGTGGCCGTGGTCAGCAGATCGTCGCGGGAGGGCGTCGATGTCGATTACCTGTTCCTGCAGGTGTTCGTCGATCAGGCCCTGGTGTCCGACGCGCAGAATTGCGGCAACATCCTGGCCGGGATCGGTCCATTCGCCCTTGAACGCGGACTGGTCGCCGCGCGGGACGGCGAAACCAAAGTCACCATTTTCATGGAGAATACGGGCCAGATCGCGGTCGCGACCGTCCAGACGCCCGGCGGCACGGTGACCTATGACGGCGAAGCGCGCATCGACGGCGTGCCCGGCACCGCCGCCCCCGTCCCGCTGGAGTTTCGCGACACCGCTGGGTCAAGCTGCGGCGCGCTGCTGCCCACTGGCAATGCCTTTGACGAGGTGAATGGCGTCCGCGTGACCTTGATCGACAATGGCATGCCCTGCGTCGTCATGAAGGCGGCGGATGTCGGCATCACCGGCTATGAAAGCCGCGAGGAACTGGACAATGCGAGCGAGTTGAAGGCGCGGATCGAAGCGATTCGTCTGGCCGTCGGCGTGGCCATGAACCTGGGCGATGTGCGCGAAAAATCGGTACCGAAGATGATGCTGGTCGCCCCGCCGCGCGACGGCGGAGCGGTGACGGTCCGCAGCTTCATCCCCCATCGCGCGCATGCCAGCATTGGCGTGCTGGGCGCGGTCAGCGTCGCCACCGCCTGCCTGATCGAAGGATCGCCGGCGGCCGAAGTCGCCTCCATTCCGGCGGGCAGGCGCAAGACGCTGTCAGTCGAACACCCGACCGGGGAGACCAGCTGCATGATGGAACTGGACGAAGGCGGCAATGTGGTGAGCGCGGCAATGCTGCGAACGGCGCGGAAGCTGTTCGACGGGGTGGTGTTTTAGCATCAGGGCGCCTGCTTTCGCGGGCGCGCTGTTTGGGAGTTGAGTCGCATGTCACGCATCACCAGTTGGGTCGCAGAAGCCAGCAAGCCCGTCTATGTGACCCCGGTGGGCGCCATCGACGCGCATTGCCACGTCTTCGGGCCGGAAGCAGAGTTTCCCTTCTCCCCCAAGGCGAAATATCATCCCGAGGATGCGGGGCCCGAGATGCTGTTCGCCCTGCGCGACCGGCTGGGCTTTGACCGCAATGTCATTGTGCAGGCCAGCTGCCATGGCACCGACAATGCCGCCACCCTGAACGCCATCGCCAGATCCAATGGCAAGGCGCGTGGCGTGGCCGTCGTCGATCCGGCGATCAGCGATGAAGAGTTGAAGGCTTTGCACGCGGGCGGCATCCGCGGTGTCCGTTTCAATTTCCTCAAGCGCCTGGTCGATAACGCGCCCAAGGACAAGTTCCTGGACATAGCCCGGCGCATCCAGCCGCTGGGCTGGCACGTGGTCATCTATTTCGAGGCGGACATATTGGAGGAGCTGATCCCCTTCCTTGAAGCAATTCCGACCATCATCGTCGTCGATCATATGGGCCGGCCGTCCATGAGTCAGGGGCCGAACGGCGCGGAGATTTCAGCCTTCAAGAAGCTGCTCGACGAGCATCCCAATATCTGGACAAAGGTCACCTGCCCCGACCGCCTGTCCGCGCAGGGCTATCCGTGGGACGATTTCGTCGAGGTCGTCCGTCCGGTGGTAGAGCGCTATCCCGACCGCATCCTGTGGGGCACGGACTGGCCCCATCCCAACATGCAGGACAATATCCCGGACGATGGGCATCTGGTCGATGTCATTCCCCGCATCGCCGTCACCGCCGAATTGCAGCGCAAGCTGCTGATCGACAATCCGGAGCGGCTGTACTGGGCGGATTAGGCGGTTGGGAGATGGCTGAGCCGTTCTTGGTTCCCCTACACCGTCATTCCCGCGAAAGCGGGAACCCATCTGCCCTCTTGGTTCAACGCCGGAGAATGGGGTGAGTTGGGTCCCCGCTTTCGCGGGGATGACGATATAGACCCACAGGTAGCCAGTTCCGACCGGCGCGCCATCAAAAATCCCCGGCCAGTTCCCGCCGCATTTCATCGCCGATGATGGCTATGTGACCGTAATTGGGGTGGTCGATGTGGAACATCGCCTGCCCGTTCCCACTTTTCCAGGCCGCGATCTGCGCGTCAGTGAAGGGAAAGTGGAGGAAATGAACGCTCGACGCCTTGCCCTCGGCCGTGCTGCGCTCGACGTCGCCTTCGGGCGCGGCGGTTATCTTGTCGCCGTCGATGCTGAGGAAGATATGGTTTTCCACGCCGCCCAGCTGCCCCAAAACGCGCGCGCGGACCTTCGGGTCGTCGATTTCGAACATCAGCGTGCAGGTCAGGTCGCGGCCGTTGGGGATCATGGGATTATAGGCGGCCAGTTCGTCCTTCAATTGTTCCTCGCCACCCTTTTCGATCCGCAGCATTTCGTGGATCTGCCACCACATCGTGTCCCAGTTTTCGAAATGCACGGTGACATGCGGCCCGACCGACAGCCGCCGGAAGCGCTTGCGGACAAGGTTTTCCTGCCGCTTTTCGGCGCGAATGGTTTCGAAGGTGCCAAGGTCCATAATGTCCTCGGCGGTGATGACGCGCTGGTCGCGGGGCATTTTCGTTTAACTCCACACTCTATTCGTTAGAGCCCATAAGCCCTGGCCATGACCTCGATCGGATGGCCGATCCGTTCCGGCACGTTTTGCGACCCGGACAATTCCATCACCTGCCGCAAATGCTGGCCGGCGAGCGGGCATTCGCTGACCATATAGTCGGGGCTGCCCTTTTCCATGTTTCGGGCGGCGGGGCGGCCGATCTTCACGGCCTTGTCGAAATTCTGCCTGAAGATGCCCCATTTGCCGCCATGGCCCGAACAGCGGTCGGTAAGCGCAGGTTTTGCGCCAGGGATGAGGCGCAGCATCTCCATCGCCTTTGGCCCCATATTCTGCGCCCGGCTGTGGCAGGCGAAATGGACGCCGATGCTGGCGGGCATTTCTTCGATCGGCGCGAGACCGCATTCCTTCGACAGCGCCACCATATATTGCGTGAGATCGTATGTGTGCTGGCTCAGCGTCCCGATCGCCGCATGGCCGGGATTGATGAGCGGCCATTCGAATTTCAGCATCAGCGCGCAGCTCGTCGTCAGCGGCACGATGTCATAGCCCTGCTCGATCAGCGGCGCGAAATGGGCGGCGATGCGCTCTGCCGCACTGGACACGGCGGCCAGATCGCCATTTTCGAACTTCGGCATGCCGCAGCATTCGGGATGCTCGATCC
>CBHCMH010000173.1:0-4968 GCA_965974445.1 uncultured Rhizorhapis sp. | reverse complement strand
CTCCGCATGCCCTGCGCCAGCGCCAGGACATATTTGTCCGGGCCGGTAGGCTGCATCAGCCTGGTCAGTGAAAGCCCATATTTGCTGAGTACGCTGGCAGAAGCCGAAACGCCGCAGCGCGCGGCAAAGCGCATCAGGGCAGCCGCGCTTGCCGGACCCGGCACACCCAGACGAACCGGCGCGTCGATCCCTTCGGCGCGAAGGGCTTTCAGCCACGTAAATACAGGTTCCGGCTTGAACCCGAACTGGGTGAGGACGGACATGCCCATGCCGCGTTCGGAAAGCGCGTCCGCCTTGTCGCGAATGGCCGCCCACAGCTTGTCATCGCTGATCTTCGGATGGCCTTCGGGATAGCCCCCGACGCCGACATGACGGACGCCATGCCGTTCCAGTACGCCGCTCCGGATGATCGCCAGCGCATCCTCATAGGGGCCATCGGGCGTATCGGGATCGCCCGCTACGACGAACAGTTCCTCGCATGCCCCCAGATCGGCCAGCGCCTTCAGATAATCGTCAAGTTCGGCTTCCGACCCGATCCGCCGCGCCGAAACATGCGGCACCGGCCTCAGACCCAGGCGAACCACCTCGGCCACGGCGGCCAGCCGCTTTTCGTAGCTTTCCTTGGGGAGGAAAGTGATGGAGACGCGCGTATCCGGCTCGATCAGCGGCGCGGCTTCCGCCAGTTCCGCGATATCCTTGGCGGTGATCTCGATCGAATAGCCGCTCATCAATTGCATGGCGGCAGTCCCCTCAGGCACGATTTTCACAACGGATGCATTCACAAGTGCCTCCTCTGACGCCCACGCTCAAACCCCTCCCCGTTCGGGGAGGGATGGTTGCGGCATTCAGGCGCGCTCGGTGCGCCAGCCCTGATGGTAGGTTTCGCGCGCCACGCGCGAATAGGGCACGGGGCTCACCACCGCGCGCACCTCGATCTGCTTGTGCGGTTCGACAGTGGTCTTCTTCGTGCCGCCATCGGGTTCGCCCCAAACGACGCGCAGTTCGGTGCCGACGGGGATCTCATGATCCACGGTCGCAAGCGAAAGCGCCGATTTCTCGTTGAAGCTGTAGCCGGTGAACATCGACAGGCCGACCGTGCGGCCGTCGGCGTCCACCACCTTGTCATAGTTGGACGAGGCATAGTTGGCGAGCGGCAGGTCGAAGAACTTGTAGGTTTCGCCGTCCGGGTTGAACAGCGACCCAAAGATCTTGGCCATGTCCTCGCCATTCCAGGCGAGCGTGACCTTCTTGCGCTGCTCCTCGGGCTTCAGCGCCTCAAGCGCATCGCGGCCATGGAAATCATGGTCGAACTTGACGAACGGGCCATAGCCCAGCTCCCAGGGATTGAGGTAATAATCCTCGATGCTGTCCGAAACGAAGCTGCCACCGATCGCGCCGGTCGCTTCATAGCTATCAGCGCCCAGCCATTCGCGGTAAGACTTCAGCTTTTCGCCCGTATAGATGGCGGGCAGCGGCGAAGGAATCCAGCCGGATTCCAGCGTGTTGGAGGGATAGGCGCGGCTGCCGCAGGGAACGATGCCGAACTCCTTGCCGGCGTCCAGAATGGCGGCGCGGATTTCGTCCTGCTCCTCATAGGGACCCCAGATTTCCAGACCCGGCGCGCCCGACATACCGTGGCGCAACGTGCGCACCTTGCGGCCGGCGATGTTCATTTCGCTCATGTTGAAGAATTTCAGCTGCTCCAGCGGGCCGCCGTGCAGCTTTTCAATGATCGCCCAAGCGTTCGGTCCCTGGATCTGGAAGCGCCAGCTGATGCGGCTGACCGGCTTGCCCATCGGACGCGAGGGCGAACGGTCGTCCTTGACGATCTCCACGTCATAGCCGCCGGTTTCCGCGTGGAACATCAGCCAGTTGGCGGCGGGCGCACGGCCGACATAGACGAACTCCTCTTCCGCCAGATAGAAGAGGATGCCGTCGCCGATCACATGGCCATAAGGCGTGGTCGGGACATATTGCTTCGCCTTGTTGACGGTGAAGCCCTTCATCGAGTTGATCGCCGTGTCGGAGATCAGCTTCAGCGCATCCTTGCCGCGAATATAGAGGTCCACCATGTGGTGCGACTGGTCGAACAGGACGGCGCTATGCTGCCATGCCCACTGCTCGGACCGCCAGTTGTGGAATTCCGGCGCGACCACGGGATAGACATAAGCGCCGATTTGCGAATTGCGCAGCATATCGACGGGATTGCCCGCCGCTGCCAGAACCTGTGCCAGATTGGATGCCATACGACCTCTCCTCATGCGTCGATTTTTCAACATAGCTCAATATCGCGACGAATCTCACCGTCGCGAAATGTGTATGCAACACATACCAAATTTTGTATGCTACGCAAACCAAATTCGAAGGGCGCTGGCGATTCGGCGACTCTTCGCTATGAACTCGAGGAAGAGGAGAAGGTCGCCCATGCGCAAAACCAATATTCTGACGCTTTCTTGCGAGGATCGGCCGGGCCTGGTTGCCGATGTTGCCACCTTCCTGGCGCAGAACGGATGCAACATCCGCGATTCCCAGCAATTCAACGACATATTGACGAACAAGTTCTTCATGCGTGTTCAGTATGAAATCATCGACCCCGATATAACGCTGGCGACGCTTAGATCGCGATTCGCACCACTAGCGGAAACCCACCGCATGGACTGGAAGATGCGCGACGGCGAAGCGCGGGAACGCGTGCTGCTCATGGTCTCCAAATTCGACCATTGCCTCGGCGATCTTCTCTACCGGGTACGGATCGGCGAGTTGAAGATGGATGTGGTGGGCATCGTCTCCAACCACCCGCGCGAGGCGTTGAACCTGACCCTGATCGGCGACTTCCCTTACCACCATCTGCCGGTCACAAAGGAGACCAAGGCAAGCCAGGAAGCACAGATCAAGGCGCTGGTGGACGAAAGCGGAGCGACGCTGGTCGTCCTTGCGCGCTACATGCAGATTCTGTCGGACGATATGGCCGCCTTCCTGTCGGGCCGCTGCATCAACATCCATCACAGCTTCCTGCCCGGATTCAAGGGCGCCAAACCATACCACCAGGCCCATGCACGCGGCGTGAAGATGATTGGCGCGACCGCGCATTATGTGACCGCCGACCTCGATGAAGGTCCGATCATCCATCAGGATGTCGAGCCGATCAGCCACGCCGACCAGCCCGAAGATCTGGTCCGCAAGGGCCGGGACATCGAGCGCCGGGTGCTGGCCGCCGCCGTGGCTTTTCACGTGGAGGACCGCGTGCTGCTCAACGGAAACACTACCGTCGTCTTCAAGAATTGAGACAGGCCATTGAAGCTTGACCTCATTCCGCCCGATACTGCAGCGCCGGCGAGAATAGCCGCGATTGCCGTGCAAGAGGTTGTCGTCCGCGACATCCGGCTGGCCGCCGACATCGGCGTCCACGCGCATGAGATCGGGCGGCTTCAGGCGCTCGTCGTGCATGTCGGCCTGAAAATCCGGCCGGTAATGTCGGACTGCCTTGCCGACACCATCGACTATAACGCTGTGGTGGCCCACGCCACCGCGCTTGCGGCCCAGCGAATTGCGCTGATCGAAACCTTCGCGGAGCGCCTTGCCTCCGCCTGTCTGGACTATCCAAACGTGCTGGAGGCCGACGTCACGGTCGAAAAACCCGGCGCGCTCGCCAATGGCCGGGCGAGCACCCATGTCGTAATGAAGGCGGAGACGCGCTTGGGCTAAACGTCCCCGCCGCCTCTCACTTTCCCCCGCATTCCAGTTGCCCGCTCCCGGCCTGCCTTACGGTGCAGGCGACTTTCCCCAGCACTTTGACATCGCCGGAGCCCCGTACGTCCACGGTCGCGGCCCCCGTTCCCGTCAGCAGGATGCTACCCGGTCCCTGGCTGTCGATGACGATGTCCCTCGCCGCCAGTTCGGCCCCATCGATGCTGCCCGCGCCGATCACCTGTATCCGCGCATTTCCGGCACGGCCAGCCAGGCCTACCCGGCCGCTGCCGGCGCTGTTCACGACCATCCGGTCCAGGTCGATGCCATGCACCTCCAGATCGCCATTGCCCGCCAGGGCGAGGTCGCCGCGAACGCCCTTCATTCCATGAATGATGAGTGCGCCGTTGCCGCCCATCATCACGCGCCGAACGGTTGAAGTGGTGATGAAAAGCTCGACCTTGCCGGATTGTCCAGCGCGCTCGCCATAGGGGGACGCGGCCGCGCGGATCGTCAGGACGCCTCCGGAAACCTGAAGCGAAACCCGGTCCAATGCATCACGGTCACCCTGCCCCCGCGCCGAATTGCCCTTGCCCGTGACAACCGTCACCCGAAAGGGCGCCTGCATGCGAATGGTGTCGAAATCAGTGACGCTATATTGCTGCTCCGCCGCGATGGCGGATGACAAGGCAGCTGAAAACAGCAGGCAACCGGCCAGGACAGTTCTGATCATCCGAACATCATGACATTGGCGCCGCGCCGCGCAAGAAAAAAGGCGGCCCCGAAGGACCGCCCCATTTTTCATCGACCGGAATGGCGATCAATCGACCTTTTCGCGGTTATATTTCGGCGCCGCTTCATTGAGAATCTCCAGGATCTTCTGCAGCGCGCGGGGTTCATCGACCTCTTCCATCGCGGCGAGTTCGCGCGCCAGACGGCTGGACGCGGCCTCGAAAATCTGGCGCTCCGAATAGCTCTGCTCGGGCTGGTCGTCGGCGCGGAACAGGTCGCGGACCACTTCGGCGATCGACACGAGGTCGCCCGAATTGATCTTCGCCTCATATTCCTGCGCGCGGCGCGACCACATGGTGCGCTTGACCTTGGGCTTGCCCTTCAAGGTCTCGAGGGCGTCCTTCATCGTCTTGTCGCTCGACAGCTTGCGCATGCCGACGCTGTCGGCCTTGTTGACCGGGACGCGGAGCGTCATCCGCTCCTTTTCGAACCTGAGGACGTAGAGATCGAGCCGGGTCCCGGCGATCTCGGTGCTCTGAAGCTCCACCA
>CBHCMH010000172.1:0-4999 GCA_965974445.1 uncultured Rhizorhapis sp. | reverse complement strand
GCAGCCTTGGCCCGGCGCAGCCGGGCTTAGGCGGAGTTGGACGAGGGTGCGCGGGCCACCGGCCCGCGCGATTGCAGCGCAATCGCTTCACCCTCACCCAAGTTCGGCTAGGGAGCCAAGCTCCCAAGCCTCCCTATCCCTCTCCCATCAAGGGAGAGGGCTCCGGATGTCATGACCCCACAGGCCATCCGTGACGAACCAAAAGTCCCCTTCAATAATTTCGATATCGAAAAACCCCCAAAAATCGGTCCATTCCGGCGCCGATCCCGGCATGGGATTCCACCCCGGATTCTACGGAAATTAACGAAAAAACAAGGTTGCTCCGTCATTAAGACGTGATGTTGCCCGCGCGCGTGAAAAACCTGCTGTCGAGATGGCGCGCCAAGGCGTCAGTTGACGCGCGTCAGAATGCCGACGTCCGCCGTGCCCTGGTCGAAACCCTTTATGCCTCGCCCGCTTCACTGGCCATCGGCGCTATCGCCGGCAGCGCGGTCAGCATTGCGGTCGCACGCGTCGCCGGGGACAGTCTTGTCACCCTGATGACGGTGCTGATCTGCCTTACCGCCGCATCGCGCGTCGTTTCCGCGACCTATTTCCATCGCAACCTGACCAAGGGCGTCGTCCAGGGCACGCATAATTGGGAACTGGCCTATGAGCTGGGCGCCTGGGTTTACGCGGCGCTGCTCGGCCTGCTGGCGTTTGCCGTGCTGTTTCGCAGCGAAAACGCGATCATTCATATGCTGGCCGTATCGCTGGCGACGGGCTATGCGGGCGGCATTTCGGGCCGGAATGCCGGGCGCGTGCATATCGCGGTCGGTCAGGTGTTCCTGGCGCTGGCGCCGACGGCGCTGGGGCTATGGCTGGTCGGCGATGTCGGCTATCGAATCCTGTCTGTCGTCCTGGTCCTGATGATCCCCGGCATGGCGGAAATTTCCAATACCACGCACCGGATCGTGCTGGAGGCGCTGACCGGCAAGCAGCAGAAGACGATGCTGGCAGCCAAGTTCGAGAAGCTGGCGCGCTATGACAGCCTGACCGGCGTTGAAAACCGGATGGCGCTGCAAATGCGCCTGCGTGACATGTTCGAGGAGAGCAGGGGCGAGGCCGATCAACTGGCGGTCCTCTGGATGGATCTGGACCGGTTCAAGCAGATCAACGATTCGCTGGGGCACATGGTCGGCGACCAGTTGCTGGTCATGGTGGCAGAGAAAATCGCCACGGCCCTCGCCGGTCGCGGCACGGTCGCCCGGTTCGGCGGCGATGAATTCATCATCCTGTGCCGTCAGACGGGCAGGCAGCAGGCCGCCGAAGTCGCTGAAGACATCCTCGATCATTTCCGCGAACCCTTTGAGGTGGGCGGGCATCATCTGGCGGTCAGCGGTTCCATCGGCATTGCGGTGGCGCCGCAGGACGGCCGCGACCGGGACCAAATTTTGCAGCATGCCGACATGGCGCTCTACCATGCCAAAAATGGCGGGCGCAGCCGGTACAGCCTGTTCGAATGGTCGATGAAGGAGCGATTGCACCGGATACAGGAGATCGAGGCGGGGCTCCGAAGAGCCATCGAACGCGGCGAATTCAGTATGCGCTATCAGCCGATCTTCGATTTGAAGACCGGCCATGTTGCATGTTGCGAGGCGCTCATCCGCTGGCATCATCCCGTGCTGGGCGAAGTGTCGCCGGGCGAATTCATCCCCATCGCGGAAAACATCTCCATGATCGGGCCGATCAGCGAGTGGGTGCTGGGGCAGGCCTGTTCCGCCGCGGCCCAGTGGCCGGACGATGTGCGCGTCGCCGTCAATATCTCGCCAGCGCTGCTGCGGGCTGGCGATCTGCCGCGCACGGTCATCGCCTGCCTCTATGCGTCCGGCCTGAAGGCGCGGCGGTTGGAGCTGGAAGTGACCGAATCGGTCTTCCTGGAGGATAATATCCAGACCAGCCAGATACTGCGGGAGCTTCAGCGTATCGGCCTTCGCCTGGCGCTGGACGACTTTGGAACCGGCTACAGCTCGCTCAGTTATTTGCGGTCCTACAAGTTCGACACGATCAAGGTCGACCAATCCTTCATGGCCGGCGTCCACAAGAGCAGCGAGGATCGCGCGATCATTCAGGCCGTGGCCCATCTGGCGTCGGCGCTGAATATGGACACGATCGCCGAGGGGATCGAGACGGACGACCAGCTACGCTATGCCAGCGAGGTAGGATTCACCGACGTGCAGGGCTATCTGCTCTGCCGTCCGATCGGGGAGCTGGAGATTGCCGCCCTGCTGAACGAGCGCACCGGCCGGAAGGACGCCCCCCTGCTCGATGCGCCCGGACGGCTCAGCGCATATGAAGACGCGTTTGAGCGGCGGCGAGACGCCTCATAAGCTTCAGGTCCTTGTCGGTCAGCTTCAGCGCCGTATCGACCCAGTTTTCCACAATTTCCTTCAGCTCATCGAGGCGCAGCGGATTGACGCGGCGGCCGGCGCGATAGACGCCGACATGGCCGGCATGCCGTTGCCTGTTCGCCTTGATATAGTCCCGCACGGCCTGTTCGCCTTCGCCTGTTTCCGCGACGACGTGGACCAGGCCCATGTCGAACATTTCCTCGGCGCTATAGACCTTCCCCTCCATGATCATCCGTTCGGCCTGGGCATGGCCGACGCGACGGGCAAGGATGGAATAGGCGCCCATGCCTGGAAAGAGGCCAAAAAGGATTTCCGGCAGGCCAAAGCGCGCCTGCCGCTCCGCCACGATCACGTCGAACGTCATCAGGGCTTCAAAGCCGCCGCCCAGCGCATCGCCCTGGGCCAGGCCGATATTGACGATATTCATGTCGTTGCAGTGCCAGACCCGATCGACAATCTCGACGCAGAGATGGCTATATTGTAAGAGCGTGCCGCGATCCTGCCGCTCGATGCAGTCCGCGAACATGGTGAGGTCGCCGCCCAGATTGAACACACCGGGGAAGCGCGATCCGAGCACCATATATTTGAGCGGCGATTGCGGGCCGTCGAACAGGCGCTTGGCCTCCATCTGCCATGTCATGGTGTCGCGCAGCAGGCCGAGATTATAGTTGGGCCGGTCGTTGGGCGTGATGAACGCCCAAAGCGTGCCGATCTCTTCTTCCCAATCGACGTCCATCTGCCCCAGATCGAACAGGGACGTGGGCATGCGCCGGACATCGCTCCCCGCGTCATTCTGCGTCGCCGCATCATGCGCTATCTCGGTAGAGCGATCGAGGTCACTGAAGTGGCCTGAATCAATCATGGAGAACCCCCCGGATCTCGTTACGGCCCCAGCATGCATAGTCAGTGCTGCGTTGCAACAGATGCCGGTCCCTGAAAGAATAGTTCGCGCATATTTTGCAAAAACTGTTGCGCGAAAGACTCAAATTGTTGCTTCAAAGACTCAGTTTTTGTGCAGAAACAGCCCTTATGCCTTGCGTGACGCCTTAACGATTGAACCGAATATTAACCCTTGCCGCCTACAACCACCCCCATGGCAGATTTTCGGCAGAACAATGGGCGTGTTGCGTTAAATTTGCGCACCCCCGACGGACGCCCATGGCAGCTGACCATGGCGGCCGGCTCCGAAATCTTCATCGGCCGTTATCGCCGGATTGAAGGCTTCAATTACGGAAGCGGCCTGATCCAATATTCTTGCATTGAGACGAACAGTCTCCCTCACCCCTGATACAAACCCTTGTAACATAGACCATATTTGCTGAAAAGCGTGTTAACTATTGTTGTACCTCTTCGGTGCGGTAATCGGGTTTCCGCGCGATTACGTAGGGGATTGGGTTTGACCTGCGGGGGGCTGCGGCTATGACGCCAGCATGGCACGCCCCAGATTCTCGTTCGCCCTTTCGGCCAGTGACGGCAAGGCCCGCACCGGCCTGATTTCCATGGAGCGCGGGGACATCCGCACGCCCGCTTTCATGCCCGTGGGCACAGCGGCGACGGTGAAGGCCATGCGCCCGCAGGAGGTCCGCGAGAGCGGCGCCGACATCATCCTGGGCAACACCTATCACCTGATGCTCCGTCCGGGCGCGGAGCGGGTCGGGCGGTTGGGCGGGCTGCATGATTTCATGGGCTGGGAACGGCCGATCCTGACCGACAGCGGCGGCTATCAGGTGATGAGCCTGTCGGCGCTCACCAGAATGAGCGAGGAAGGCGTCGCCTTTTCAAGCCATATCGACGGGTCGAAGCATATGCTGACGCCGGAACGGTCGATGGAGATCCAGCGCCTGCTTGGCTCTGACATTGTCATGGCGTTCGACGAATGCACGAAGAACGGCGCCACCCGCGACGAGGCGGCGGCGTCGATGGAACGATCGATGCGCTGGGCAAGGCGGTCGCGAGACGGCTTCGACAGCGGCGGCGAGCATGCGGCGCGCGCCGCGCTGTTCGGCATCCAGCAGGGCGCGCTTGACCAGGAATTGCGCCGCGTTTCGGCGGAAAAGCTGATCGATATCGGCTTTGATGGCTATGCCGTCGGCGGTCTTGCCGTGGGGGAGGGGCAGGAGGCGATGTTCGCGACGCTCGACTTCGCTCCCGACATGCTGCCGCAGGACAAGCCGCGCTATTTGATGGGCGTGGGCAAGCCCGACGACATTGTCGGCGCGGTCGAGCGGGGGATCGACATGTTCGACTGCGTCCTCCCAACTCGCAGCGGGCGCAACGGTCAGGCCTTTACCTGGAGCGGTCCCCTCAACATTCGCAACGCCCGCTTTGCCGAGGACAAGGGGCCGCTGGACGAACGATGCGGCTGCCCCGTCTGCGCGACCTGGAGCCGGGCCTATCTCCATCATCTGGTGAAAGCGGGCGAAATATTGGGCGCGATGCTGATGACCCAGCATAATATCAGCTTCTACCAGCAACTGATGGCGGAGATCAGGGCGAGCATTGCCGAAAGCCGCTTCACCGCCTTCGCGCGCGATTTCCGGGCGGGTTATTTGAAGAGTTGATCAGGGTTTCGCGGTCCGGAACGGGTAGAAAGTTGCCCTTCCCCTCCC
>CBHCMH010000171.1:0-5018 GCA_965974445.1 uncultured Rhizorhapis sp. | reverse complement strand
CCCTCGTCGATGGATGCCTTGATCGCATCGATCGAATCGGCTTCGTTCGTGCCGCCCCACATCCAGCCGCCGATCGCCCAGGTGCCAAGCCCGACGACGGAGGCGCCAATCCCTGACCTTCCGATCTCTCGAGTCAACATGTCATGCAACATTTCTGGACTTTCCAATTATTTCGAGCACCTTGCCGGCGGTCTCCTCGTCGACGATCAGCGACTTGAGCAGACGACTGTTGAGCACCGCTTGGATCGGCTCCACTTTTTCCTTTCCCGCAGCAACACCGATCGTGCGCGGGCAGTTCTTGAGCTGCGATGGTTCCAACGCCACCAAGCGGGAATTGAGTGGATAGTCCGCCAAGGTTCCATCGCGGCGGATCAGATGGGCGAGGAACTCCCCGATGACCCCGCTCTTGACCAGCTGCTTTCGGCCCGGATTGGGCATGGGGTGAAGGTCGAAGTAGCTCGAGCCGGGCGCGAAAATGGAACCGATCCCGACCAGCGCGACAGCTGCCCGCCGCGCCAGGTCGAACACTTCCTTGATCGACCCCATGCCCATCAGCATGTCGCGCTGCTCGCGACTTTCCGCAAACAGCGGTGCGTGGACAAGCATCGCCTTGCCGCCGAGGCGCTCGGCGATCCGAGTCGCCAGGTGATTTACGTCGGTGTAGAACTTTCCCTGCACGCCGCCGGTGAGCGGCACCACGGTCACCTTGGATCTGCGCTCCGGCCGCAGATTCTCCGCGACCGCGCTGACGGCCTTGCCGCCCGTGATCGCGATCCCATCACCATCGCGAATGGTTTCCAGAAGATGATTGGCCGCGGCGCGGCCGACTTGCTGTAGCGTCGTATCTGGGTTGCCGGACACCGTCGGCGAGACGATCGCATAGTCGAGTTGAGCGGCATCAATCAGCCCCTGCTCAAGGTCGACCAGCCCCTGATAGGGACTCTCGATGGAAATCTTCACCATATCCAGGGAACGGCCCTGCGTAATAAGGCGGTTTACTTTCGACGTGGACAAATTGAGCTTCTTCGCAATATCCGACTGCTTCATGCCCTCTATGAAGTGCAGCACCAGCACGGTGTGAACCTGGCGGATCAGCTCGAAATCTTCCTTCTTTTCGGCCATGCTCATATCCCGCGAAGGCATGTCATGCCCTCTGCTTCCGCCTCTTGTTGATGAAATGATCGATGGTGACTGCGGCCAGCAAAATCGACCCGCGAATGATGTCCTGCCAATAGACCGACACATCCAGCAGGGCGAGCGAGCTAGACACCACGGACAGAAGTACCGTCCCGAGGATTGCGCCGAAGATCGTGCCCACGCCGCCGGAGAGGCTGGCTCCGCCGATCACCGCCGCCGCGATGACGTTCAGCTCCATGCCGATCCCAAAAGTCGGCTGAGCCGACCCGAAGCGCGCCATGTAGATGACCCCCGCGAGGCCGCACAGTCCGGAGCAGAGCGTCGTGGTCAGGAACACGACCTTTTTCGTGCGGATGCCGGAATATGCGGCGGCGCGTTCGTTGCTGCCGGTGTAGAACACCTTTCGGAACATAGTGGTCTTCCGCAGCATGAAGTCGAAGGCGACGACCACCGCGACGAAGATTACGATAACCACCGGGACGACGCTGATGGATCCTTGCCCGATGAATTTGAACTCGGGTGGCAGCGTGTAGAGGCCAAGCGGCCGGCCCCCTGTGCCCAGCAGACAGATGCCGCGCGCGATCACCATGACCGCGAGCGAAACGATAAAGTGGTGCAGGCCGATCTTGGTGACAAAGAACGCCATCGTCGCGCCGATGCCGACGCAGGCCAGGATGGATATGGCCGACGCCGTCCAGGGATCGATTCCCGCCAGGAACAGCAGCCCCGCGATCACCATGGCGAGCGCGGTGACCGAGCCCACCGAGAGATCGATGCCGCCCGAGATCAGCAGAATGGTCATGCCGACGACGACAATGCCTTCCACCGCGAAGGCCATGGCCATCGCCCGCATGTTCACCCACGTCAGGAAATAGGGCGAGGCCAAGGACATGACGACGAACAGAACCAGGATGATCGCGATCAGGCCGACCTCGCGCATGCCCAGCAACCGCCGGGCCACAGCTGCGGCGCCGGCGGGCATGCGCTGTTTCGCCTCGGAGCCTTCCGCCTCGTAGGTCTGCATGTCGACCCTCATACCCTTCCTGCGTTCACCGCGTCCATGGAAGCGAGATGCATGATGTTGGCTTCGGTCATTTGGTCGCCCATGACCTCGCCGGTGATCTCGCCTTCGCGGACCACCAGCACCCGGTCACAGACCCCGATCAACTCAGGCAGCTCCGACGAGATCACCAGTATGCCCACGCCATGCCGCGCCAACGAGCGCAGAATGCGGTGGATCTCCGCTTTCGCGCCGACATCCACGCCCCTGGTCGGCTCATCCAAAAAGATGACCTTCGGATTCACAGAGAGCATCTTGGCAATGGCCACCTTCTGCTGATTGCCGCCGGACAGGGACGCGGCGGGCTGGCGTATATCACCGTATTTGAGATCGAGAGGCCGGCCCAGCCGCACCGCCTGCTCGGATTCGCGTGCTTCATCGACAATTCCGAAGCTGGTCGCCACCTGCTCCACCGAAAGGGCTGAGATGTTGGCGGCAATCGACATATCGAGGAATATGCCCTCGCCCTTGCGGTCCTCCGACAGATAGACGATGCCTTGGTCGATGCTGTCGCGATAGTCGCGCAGCCGCAGCTCCTTGCCGTTCAGCGTCACCTCGCCGCTGACCTGGCCCTCGAGCCGGCAGATGCCCTTGACGATCTCGCTTCGGCCGGCGCCGATCAAGCCGGCGAGACCCAGGATCTCGCCGCGCCTCAGGTCGAACGACACGTTCCAGAAGCGGTTGGCATCGGTCAGATTGCGCACCGCGAGGATGACTTCGCCGGAACGCTCATGCGCGAGCTGCTTTTCAGGATAGAGGTCTTCGATAACCCGGCCCACCATCGCGGCGACAATATCCGAATGGCTGATCTCCCGTAGCTCGCGGGTCATGACGTACTGCCCATCACGGAAGACCGTGACCCGGTCGCAATTCTCGAAGATCTCCGCCATGCGATGGGAGATGTAGATGATGGATATGCCCCGATCAGCCAGCTTGCGCATGATGCCGAACAGAACCTGTGCTTCTTTCCCGGTCAGCGCGGCGGTCGGCTCGTCCAGGATCAACACGCGGCAATCCAGCGTCAGTGCCTTGGCGATCTCGACCAGTTGCTGCTGGGAAATTGAGAGGTCACGGACCAAGGTGGATGGAGATAGATCGCATAGCGCACTGAGGACCGATTTTGCCTTGGCTTCGATTTCCTTGTAGTTCATTAGCACCGATCGGTTGATGCTGGTGGCGCCCATGAAGATGTTCTCGGCCACCGACACATCCGGGCAGAGAGCGATCTCCTGGTGGACCAGGCCAATCCCCAGGCGCTGCGCCATGGCCGGCGACGCGATCTCGACCAATTCCCCCTGGAAGAAGATCTGGCCGCTGTCGGGCCGGATTATGCCGTCGACAATGTTCATCAGCGTGGACTTTCCCGCCCCGTTCTCGCCCGCAATGGCGTGGATCTCGCCCTTGCGCAGTTCGAAATCGACCGCGCGCAGAGCCTGAATCGCCCCAAATGACTTGCTAACTTTGGAGAGTCTAAGGACCAGATCGTCTGCCACGGCGGCGCTCGTTCATTGCAGTCCGCCTCGATGCCGCCTGCATGGCGATGCAATTGCGGGCAGCACCGAGGTTGTCGCGGAGGGAGCCTCAGCTCGGATCCCGGCCTTTCATGTAAACGTTCAAGTCGAACGAATCGGCGTTCTCCTTGGTAATTACGGCGAATCCGTTGTCGATGAAAGGAATCTGCATCGGATTGTAACCCGACACCTTGTAGTCGTTGAACGGATCGAACATGTCGGGATGCGCCGCCATGAAGGTCGCGACGAATCCCATGAAGCCCTGCACGCCCTGATTGGGGTTCAGAGCCATGTGGATGTTCCCGGCCCTGATATGCTCTAGCGTCGTCGGCGTGACGTCGGCGTGCATGATGAGGACCTTCGCCTTGGCCTCCATGACCGCCGCAACGGCGCCCTCCGCAGAGCCGGCCTCGGGAATCCACAGCGCGCCGAGCTTCGGGTTGGCCTGCAGGATCGACGCCGTCGCCCGATAGGCGGCATTGCTGTCCTGGTTGGTCGCCTGGCGGCCCACCAGCTTCATCTTCGGATAGTGCTGTTCCATATAAGCGATCAGCGCCGTCACGCGCAGATCGTGGTTGCTTTGTCCCGGGTTCTCCAGAACGGCATATTCGGCGCTGTCGCCGATCTGCTTGACGATCTCCTCGGCGGCAAACTTGGCCTCGGCCAGATTGTCGGAGGTGATGTAGGCGGTTCGCTTGGACTTCGGTGAATCCGCCGCGAAGGTGACGACGTCGACGCCGCTCTCGATTGCCCGGTTGATGGGTTCGATGAACGGGTCCGATTGCATGGGGTGCAGCAGAATGCCCGCCGGCTGCTTCACCAGGTCCTGTTCAAAGGACGCGATCTGCTTGGTGATGTCGTAGTCCGGCGTGCCCGAGAAGATCGTCTCGCAGCCCATGGCCTCGGCCGCCTGCTTGAAGCCCTGGTAGACCGGAACCCAGTAGGGATGAGCAGAGACCATGACATTCATGATGTAGGTCTCGCCCGGTTCACATTGGAACTTGCTCTCGGCTGCCGCCTGGCTTGCTGTCGCGAGCGTCGCAGCAACTACTGCCGAGGCGAGCGCCCCGGCAAATCCTAGCCGTCTCATGGTTTCCTCCTGGTTGGGCTTTTTGCTTGCTCCCCGTCCTGGGCGTCCCAAGCCCTCGACCCGGAGTGCAATATTTTTCATGGCGCAATTTTTATTGCGCGCCTCAACCTGTAACCGACGGCGGCGACCCGAGTCAACAATTTTGGAATAAAACTCGCATAATGAAATTTATTTCATCGAGAGCAAGGAGCGGGCTGGTTCCCGCTCCTATGGGACGAGG
>CBHCMH010000170.1:0-5033 GCA_965974445.1 uncultured Rhizorhapis sp. | reverse complement strand
AAACTCCATTCCAACTCTCCAGTTCTTCGATCGCTGCGAAAGCATCGGTCACTCAGGTGGTTCGCATCGAAAGGGAAGAGGCACCACGTCTTATAGGACTATGACGGGTGGCTGCTTTGGATTTAGCCCTGCGACCGGACGCCGGGCTCTCGCACGGAGCCTACCGGCGCCGCTTGCTTCGCAGCGGGCGAGCTTACCTGCCGCAGAGAAAAAAGGGCCCGTTGATGTCGGCTGATCTTGCTTCCTACTCCCATTTCGAGGGCTTGCGCTTCGAACGTCCTGCTCCCCATGTGCTCCGGATCACGATAGACAATCCCGCGCAGATGAACGCGCTCAACCGGCCCTTGCTCAAGTCGGTCCATGGGGTCTGGAATGTGCTGGACGCCGATCCGCTCACTCGCGTCGCGATCATCACCGGTGCAGGGAAGTCATTTTGCGCGGGAGGCGCTTTTGATGCCATGCCTGACGGTGCGCAGGAAAAGGGCGCACAGTTTAACCATGATTTCGCCGAAGCGCGTATCCTCGTCAACAACATGGTCAACTGTCGCAAACCCGTCGTCTCGGCGATAAACGGCCCGGCGATCGGCGCGGGACTGGCCATCGCGTTGCTGGCGGACGTTTCCGTCGCCGCCAGCACCGCCAAACTGTTCGACGGGCATCTGCGGATCGGGGTTGCGCCAGGCGACCATGCGCTGCTCATCTGGCCGCTGTTATGCGGCCTCGCCAAGGCGAAATATTATCTGATGACCAACCGTCCGGTCACGGGGCAAATGGCGGAGGCCATGAACCTGGTGTCCCTTTCCGTTCCGGATGGGGAATTGCAACAGACGGCGCTGGACATCGCTGTGGATCTCGCGGCGACCGCGCCGACGGCGTTGCGCATGACGAAATATCTGCTGAACGCCTTCCTACGAAAAAATCAGGATGTGTTCGATCTTTCGGCGGCGTTCGAGATGATCAATTTTGGTAGCGCCGAAAATCAGGAGGCCATGCGCGCTTATCGCAACCGGGTTTCTCCGGAATTTGACGATGGGGACAGCGGCTTCTGGTAAGTCGAGGAGAATAACCGTCGCGCCTCCGGCGTGCCAACCCACGAGCTTGGTGACATTTTTGCAACGGAGCGGGAAAAGTCGCCCTGTTGTTCCTTGGTGCCGCAGAGGTAGTCCGACCGGACGAGCGACGATGGGAAAACCTCACTAATAGGCACATCATCCAACGGGAATTCTGAATACAGTTCAGTGCCATGTCCTACAAGTGGGCGTATTCGCCAGACGATGTGGCAGGCGGCAACGGCAGCAGGATCCCTTCGCTGATATTTAAAAGTCTTATGGAGTTGGAATGTGAGAACGCTCGTCTTTCTATCGTCTACAGCTATCTTGCCGCTGGTGGCTCTTGCGGGTCCCGCTATGGCGCAGCAGCCGGTTGCTGCCCAGTCTCCGCAGCCGGACGCGAACCAGGACGGAGGCGACGGGCTCGAGACCATTGTCGTTACGGCAAGGCGTGTCGAGGAAAATCAGCAAAAGGTGCCCGTCGCCGTTACGACGCTGACCGCCAATGCGCTGCGGGAGCGCAATGTAAGCTCTGTCAGCGATCTGCAGTATAATATCCCGAACCTCCAGATCAAACCGAGCACGATTTATCCGTCGCAGGTCGAATTCATCCTGCGTGGCCAGCGCCAGGTGCTGTTTACCGACGAGAACGTGGTGACATATGTCAACGGCGTACCGCAGGGCACGCGCGGGCTCATCCTCTACGACATGGAAAATGTCCAGTCGCTGAAGGGCCCGCAAGGAACCTTGTTCGGCAAGAATTCTATGGGTGGTGCCATGGTTTTCGCGACGACAAAGCCGAAATATGATTTTGGTGCCGAGGCTACTTTTGACTACGGCAACTATAATCTCATGCGTTTTAATGGCGTCTTGAACGTGCCGTTGGCGGCCGATGTCGCCGCGCTACGTATCGCCGGCCAGTTGGAACGGAGGGACGGTGTTTACAAAAACGCCTATCCCGGCATGCACGATCTCGGCGATCGCGACAATAATAGCATTCGCGCCACGCTGTTGCTGCAGCCTAGCACGCGTTTCGAGAATCTGCTGACCCTCGATTATCAGAGCCGGAACGAAATTCCCTATCCCGCGATCATCGAGGCCGCTCCGCTCGACGCTACCGGCTTCGCGGCGCTGGTGTCGAACCTCACGCAGCAGGTCGTCAACCAGCAGAGCGCGCTGGGCGGAGGTACAGCGCAGGTTCAGGGCAACCTGCTGGTGCGCACCGGAAATCCGTTCGCGGTCAACATGCTCACGGGCGTCAATCGCGTCATTCCCGGAATCGGGCCGATTGCGCCTGGCGCAACGCCCATCACCCCCGTCAATGGCTTCGGATCCAAGGTTCGAACCTGGGGTGTTTCGAACATCTCGACCTATGAACTGAGCGATGTGATCACGCTGAAGAACATTTTCGGATACCGCGAAGAGCGCGCGACTGATCATTCCGATCCGGCGGGTATCTCCGGTGCGACGGTCGACACGTCACTCTTCCTCAACTGCGTGTTCGATCAGACTGGCCAGTGCAACGCAGGCGTGCCTTCGCCCTTCCCCGGCCAGTTTTCGAACAACAACACCAATTTGTTCAACAATAGCAAGGTTTTGACTGAAGAACTCCAGATAATCGGCAAAACCGACAATCTCAATTTCATTGCAGGCGGTTTCTACAGTCATGGGAAACTGCTCTATACTGTTAACTCTTACTTCACAGTTGGTCCGCTTTCTCTGTATCCGTTGCAGACGCGGCATGCGACAGCGACCACCAAGACCGATTCCTACGCTGTTTTCGCTCAGGGTACCTATGACTTCTCGAACCTGGGGTTGGAAGGCGTTCGCCTGACTGCCGGCGCGCGGTACACGTGGGACAAGCGTGATTATTCCAGCGAGAATTTCTTCTCCTCGAGCAACGCGGCGCAACAGCAATTCGCTTCTTCCCCCGGCGCGATCTGCAACGAGTTGAACGCCAATGTGGGCGGCGTGACGGGTATCAATGACGGCACGAACTGCTCGATTTCCGGCAATCGCACATATAAGGCGCTTACTTGGACCGCTTCGCTCGAATACCAGATCACGCCGCAAACACTGGTCTATTTTGCCAACCGTCGCGGCTTCAAGGCTGGCAGCCCCAATCCGACCACCCGCGCTCCGCAATTCGCCTTTTTCAATTCAGAGCGCATTACAGACTATGAACTTGGCTTCAAGCATCAGGGGCGCTTTGGCTCTATTCCTTATCGGGTCAATGTCGCGGGTTTCATCGGCAAATATAAGGACATTCAGACCCAGAATATTCTGACGTTCTGCAGCGACGACATCAATTGCAGCGCTGCGCAGGGCACCTATACGGATCTCATCGTGTTCAATGTCGGGCAGGCTACGATCAAGGGCGTGGAAGTGGAAGCGTCGGTCAAGCCTTTCACTGACCTGACGCTGGACGTCGGTTACTCCTATCAGGTGGGTCGTTACGGCAAAGGCTCGGTCCTGCCGCAGGCGACGGATCCGACCATGCCCATCTTCAATGACAACCCGATCGACTATACGGGCGGCGTCAATCTGGATGGCGTTGAATTCGCAGGCGTACCGCGGACGACATTGAATGTGGCCGCGACCTACCGGGCCAGCTTCATCCCAGAAAGCTTTGCGAACGTAACGCTTAGCGGTAATTATTCCTATCGCAGCAAGACCAAGGGGCTCAGCGTTCAAGGCGTCTACCAGACGCCGGCCTTCGGTATTTTCGGCGGTCGACTGTCATTCAACGAACTGTTCGAAACGCCGATGTCGCTGTCCTTCTGGGCGCAGAATCTGACGAACAAAGACCACAAGCTGTACTGCGCGGACAATCTCTACAGCATCGGCTATGCGTCTTGCCGTTGGGGTGAGCCGCGGACCTATGGCGCCACGCTCGGCTTCAAATTCTGACCTACAGGATCTCCGCCCGGAAGCGATTTCGGGTGGAGATTTTAAATGTCCGACCCAAGAAATGGAGTCGAAATATACTTTAGTCTGCCCGGACGAGGGGATGACTGTCAGTCAACGGTAATCTGCGCCGACAAGAGGGGAGGATAGCTGGGAACTGACATGGCATTGCCACACGACATCGATCGTTTCATTCGCGACTATGTCCGCGCCTTCAACGCGCGCGATCTGGACCGTGTGGTATCGCTGTATGCAGAAAATGCGACCTTGGAAGATCCGGTCGATAGTGCGGTTGTATACGGCAAGTCGGCCATCCGCGCTTTCTACGAACAATATAAGGACCAGCCCTCCTATCTCCAATATTCCGGCGATTGTCGCGTGGCGCAATCGGCTGTAGCGTTTTCCTTCATAGCCTGCATCGGAACCGGGCCCGATCTTCATATCGTTCGAATCACTGACAGTTTCCGCTTCGACGACGCGGGCCTGATCTACGAGATGCGCGCCTTCTGGGGTGACGCCGACATAGGCGGCATCGTCGAGGACAGAGCACCGGGCGTTCCGCTGCTGTTGCCATTGGCAGGGCGCGTGGGACTCGTCACGGACGGGGACACATTAATCGGCCATGCCTGCTCGCATGCGCTGGCGCGTGCAGGCGCGCGTGTGCTCGTGAGAGCGGCCTCCGAGGCCGCCAGCGAGCGTCTGGTGGAGGAGCTTCGCGCTGCCGGAGGGCAGGCGATCGCCGTCTCCTGTCCCACGCAAGACGGGCCGTCCCGCGCGATCGATCTGATGGGGCGGCTGGATCATGTGGTGAACATCATTACGGAAACGGATGCCCCTCTTCGATGGAACGGCGCGTCGCAAGTGGCTGCCAGCGGGCGGTCTGGCGCCATCGTCGATATCATTGTCGCGTCGGGCGAGGAGCCTGCGACGGCCGCGCACCGACCGGCGGGCGACGGCATCCGGCGCAATGCCCTGATCGTCGCTGGCGGACTTATGCTGTCGGAGGGAGCGGTCGCGCGCGTGGCGGATGCCGCCCTGATGCTCTTTCTTCCGCAAGCGGCAGCGATCGACGGCCAG
>CBHCMH010000169.1:0-5071 GCA_965974445.1 uncultured Rhizorhapis sp. | reverse complement strand
TCGCGCCAGCTGCGGATGCGCTCCAGCACCTTTGCCTCATTGGCGGGGCGCTTCATGGCTTTCAGCACCTGTGGCGCGGCATGCTGGAAGGGGATGTCGAGATAGGGGGTGATCAGCCCGTCGGCCATCAGCGGAATGACATCGTTCACATGCGGATAGGGATAGACATAATGGAGGCGCACCCATGCGCCCAGGCTGCCCAGTTCGCGGGCAAGGTCGGTCATGTGGGCGCGGACCTCGCGGTCCTTCCAGGTGCGCGGCTGGTGCCTGATGTCCACGCCATAGGCCGAGGTGTCCTGGCTGATGACCAGCAGCTCCTTCGTGCCCGCCGCGACCAGCTTTTCCGCCTCCCGCAGGATGGCGTCGGGGCGGCGGCTGACGAGGTCGCCGCGCAGCGAGGGGATGATGCAGAAGGCACAGCGGTGGTTGCAGCCCTCCGAAATCTTCAGATAGCTGTAGTGGCGCGGGGTGAGTTTGAGGCCGCCTTCGGGCACCAGATCGACGAAGGCGTTGGGGACGGGCGGTGACGCCTCATGCACTGCATTCACCACCGCCTCATACTGATGCGCGCCGGTGATGGCGAGGACATCGGGGAAGCGGGCGCGGATGGCGTCCGCCTCATTGCCCATGCAGCCGGTGACGATGACGCGGCCGTTTTCGGCCATCGCCTCGCCTATGGCTTCAAGCGATTCCTCCTTGGCCGAATCGAGGAAGCCGCAGGTGTTGACCAGAACGACGTCGGCATCCTCATAGCTCGCCGACAGGTCATAGCCGTCGGAGCGCAGTTTCGTCAGGATGCGCTCGCTATCGACCAGCGCCTTGGGGCAGCCAAGCGACACCATGCCGACCTTCGGCGCAGGGGGAAGGGTTGTGACCATGCGCGCGAAATAGGGGTGATTGGGGGGAATGTCATCATGGATTCACGCGGAGACGCGAAGGCGCGGAGAGTTTTGCCTTACGTCCTCTGCGTCCTCTGCGCCTCTGCGCGAAAAAAACTTGCGGAATATTGTTCGCGCAGAGGCGCAGAGAGCGCAGAGGGGGTGACCGGCCTTCGGCCCGCTTCTTATCTCCGCGTCTTCGCGCCTCCGCGTGATCAGTTCTTTTCGCCAAGCCTGCTTTCGCATGAACAGGGCAATTTCATGACCTGGGCAAATGCAGCAACGGGTCGACCGGTTTCCTGTCCTTGCGAATTTCAAAATGCAGCTTGGGTTCGGAGACGAAGCCGCTGGCCCCGGACAGGCCGATGGTCTGGCCCCGGCTGACCTTCTGCCCGCGCACCACGTTCAGCGTATCGGCATGGCCATAGGCCGTGACCCAGCCGCCGCCATGGTTGATGAGCACCAGGCCGCCGAACAGCTTGATCTCATCCCCGGCGTAAGCGACGACCCCGTCGGCGGCGGCGGCGATGGGCGTGCCCTTGGGGACGGCGATGTCGAGCCCGTCATTACGCAGGCCGCTGCCGAACTGGCCGAAGGGCGAGAGCACCCGGCCCTTGATCGGCCAGGCGAAGGCGCCGGAGAAACGCGCCGGTTCAGTGATGGCGGCGCTGGTGGGGAGCGGCTTTGGCGTGGGCTTGGCTTGGGCGGTGCGCTCGCCTACCTTCAGCGCGGGCTGGCCTCCGGTCAGGATGTCGTCAATGTCGATGCGGAAGGCGGCGGCGCGCTCCTCCAGCGTTTGCGGCCGCGTGCCCGCTTTCGGCAGCAGCAGGCGCTGGCCACGGCGCAGGATGAACGGGTCTTCAAGGCCGTTGCTGGCCACCACATCTTTCCAGCTGACGCCATAGGCGCGGGCGATGGCGATGCCGGTTTCGCCTTCGGAAACGAGATGGTAGCGCCCGGCGGGCACGCGCAGTTTCTGACCCGGACGGATGATGTAGGGCGCTTCAAGCGCGTTCGCCATCGCCAATATCTCCGACCCTGCGCCGGTGCGGTTGCCGACCCCGCGCAGCGTGTCGCCGGGCTGAACAATGTAAATGCTTTCAGCGACCGTTTGGGCGTTCTCCGCCACCTTGCGCGCTTCCCAGACCGGCTCATGCTCGATCAGCGCCACCAGATCGGTGGGCAGGCGCGGCGCTGCTGGCTGTTGCGCCGGCGCGCGGCGGGCCGAGGTGTCGACGGACGCGGGAATGCATCCGCCAAGCGTGATGAGTATCGCCAGTGCCAGACTGTTTCGTGTCAAACTGTGGCGTGCGATCCGTTCCGGTGGCTGCAGCAAGTTCCTCCCCCCAAGGATGATGGCTGGCAGCCCCCTGTTTAACAGGTTGGATTTAGGCGTCAAACGCCGTCCGGACCTGTTCCAGACTGTCATAATGGGTCAGGTCCAGATGCAGCGGGGTGACGGTGATATATTTGTCCGCCACAGCCTCCAGATCGGTGCCGTGGTCGGGCGTGCGGACGCTGCTGCCGAGGCCAAACCAGTAATAGCGGTAGCCGCGCGGGTCGGTGCCCTCCACGATGGTCGAGCGGCCATAATCATGGAAGCCCTGCCGCACCGCCTTGATCCCGCGCACCTGATCGGGGTCGATGGCGGGGAAGTTGATGTTGAGGAGCGTGCGCGGCGTCATCGGCAGGTCGAGGAGGGGGCGAAGCACCTTTTCTCCCCAGACTTCAGCGCAGGCGAAGGGGACGGTGTCGCCCATCCCCTCGCGCGCGTAGATCTGGCTGAGCGCGATCGACCGGAAACCGGCAAGCGCACCCTCCATGGCGGCGGAGACGGTGCCGGAATAGGTGACGTCCTCGGCAATGTTCGCGCCGCGATTGACCCCGGAGAGGACCAGATCGGGCGGATTGTCCTTCATCAGATGCCCGACCGCCATGAGGACAGCGTCAGTGGGCGTGCCGGTGACGCTGAAATGCTTTTCCCCATGTTTGCGGATGCGGACGGGGCGGGTGAGGGTGAGGCTGTGGCCCGCGCCCGACTGCTCCTCCGACGGAGCGACGATCCAGATGTCGTCGGACAGGGTGCGGGCGATTGTCTCCAGAACCTTCAGGCCCGGTGCGTAAACGCCGTCGTCATTGGTGAGGAGAATGCGCATTGGGGTCCTTATCATCAATTCGTCACCCCAGCGAAGGCTGGGGTCCCGCTTTTTCTTCAAAATGACGAAGAAAGCGGGGTTCCTGCCTTCGCAGGGACGACGGGATCAGTTTTTCAGTGGCGTCAGCTTCGTAATCCCGCCCATATAGGGCGCCAGCACTTCGGGCACGATGACGCTGCCGTCGGCCTGCTGATAATTTTCCAGCACCGCCACCAGCGTGCGCCCCACCGCCAGGCCAGAGCCGTTCAATGTATGGAGGAAGCGGGTGTTCTTCTCCCCCTCCGGCTTGTAGCGGGCGTTCATGCGGCGGGCCTGGAAATCGCCGCAGTTGGAGATGCTGCTGATCTCGCGCCAGGTCTGCTGGCTGGGCAGCCAGACCTCCAGGTCAAAGGTCTTGCGTGCGCCGAAACCCATGTCGCCGGTGCAGAGCAGGACGCGGCGATAGGGGAGGTTCAGGGCCTGCAATATGCCCTCGGCGGCGGCGAGCATGCGTTGATGTTCGGCCTCCGATTCTTCCGGACGGCAGATGGCGACCAGTTCGACCTTTTCGAACTGGTGCTGACGGATGAAGCCGCGTGTGTCGCGTCCGGCCGAGCCTGCTTCGGACCGAAAGCAGGGGGTGAGCGCGGTGAAGCGGAGCGGCAGGGATGCGTCGGGCACGATTTGCTCGCGCACCAGATTGGTGAGAGACACTTCGGCGGTCGGGATGAGCCAGCGGCCGTCCGTGGTGCGGAACAGGTCGTCGGCGAATTTGGGAAGCTGGCCGGTGCCGATCAGGGTTTCGTCCCGCACCAGCAACGGTGGATTGACTTCCTCATAGCCATTCTCGCCCGTCTGGCGGTCCAGCATGAACTGGGCGAGCGCGCGGTGTAGGCGGGCCATCTGTCCACGCAGCGCTGCAAAGCGCGCGCCAGACATGGCGGCGGCAGCTTCGAAGTCGAGACCGAGCGCGGGGCCGAAATCGGCATGATCCTGCGGCGGAAAGTCGAACTGACGCGGTTCGCCCAAGCGGGCTTGTTCCACATTGTCATGTTCGTCCGTCCCGTCCGGAACATCATCGGCCGGAAGGTTGGGGATGGCGAGCAGCATGGCCTGCAATTGCTCGCCGACCGCGCGGTCTTCCGCCTCCAGTGCGGGCATGCGGTCCTTGAGCTCAGCCACTTCTACCTTCAGCGCTTCGGCCTTTTCCGCGTCCTTCTGCGCCATGGCCTGACCGATGAGCTTGCTCGCTTCGTTCCGGCGGGCCTGACAGCTCTGCACCTGCGTTGAAATCGCCCGTCTTTTTTCGTCGAGCGCCAGCAAGTCGGCGCTCATGGGGGCAAGTCCTCGCTTGGCCAGCCCCGCGTCGAAGGCGGCGGGATTTTCGCGGATCAGTCGGATGTCGTGCATGAACACAGCCTAATAAGGCCGATTGTGACGGTGGCAAGTCCGACGGTCCTTGCTTGCTTATCATGCAACCGGGGCGCATGCTGATCGTTCCTTTTTGATACCCCAAAAGGAGAAGTGACATGAAGCTGGTCCGCGATACCTGCGTCCTCGTCCTCGATGGTGAGAAAGCCCTGTTTTTCCGCAATGGCGGCTTTGCCGACCTGCCCAGCCTGGAGCTGGAGCGCGAAATCGCGCACCATAACCCGCCCGACCGTGAACAGGGCAGCGATCAGCCGGGCAGGGCGTTCAACAGCGTGGGGTCACACCGCAGCGCCTATGAGGAAACCAATTTCCACGAACTGGAGCAGGCACGTTTCGCGGCGCAGACTGCGGAAATGTTGAAAAAGCGAGCGCTCAACAATGAATTCGACAGGCTGATCGTCGTCGCCCCGCCCCGGACGCTGGGCGAACTGCGCAAACATTATCACAAGGAAGTCGAGCAGCGGCTGGTGGGGGAAATCGGCAAGGATCTGACCGGCCATCCGGTGAGCGAGATCGAGAAGATCATCCTGCAGGCGTGAGGGGCTGGTGGTGAGGCGGCGTGGAGACGTTCAAACCATGGCCGTCGTCCCTGCGCAGGCAGGGACCCAGCTTTTTCTTCAAGTTTGT
>CBHCMH010000168.1:0-5076 GCA_965974445.1 uncultured Rhizorhapis sp. | reverse complement strand
TCTGATAGCGATGAACCATGACCACCACATCCGCCGCTTCCGCTAGGGAAATCCTCAATCGCCTGCACGATGTGATGGCATCGCGCACCAATGCGCAGGCCAAGCTCAACAAGGTCGTCGACATCATCGCCGAACAACTGTCGAGCGAGGTGTGTTCGATTTACCTGTTGCGCGACGGGGTGCTTGAGCTTTTTGCGACACGGGGCCTGAAGCAAGCGGCTGTCCACGTCACCAAGCTGGCGCTCGGCCAGGGTCTCGTTGGCACCATCGCCAAGAATATCGAGACACTGAACCTTGATGAGGCGACCAGCCACCCGGACTTCGTCTACAACCCGGAAACGGGCGAGGAACTGTTCCACAGCTTTGCCGGCGTTCCGATCGTGCGGCGGGAGGCGGCGGTCGGTGTGCTGGCTGTGCAGCATGTCGAACCCCGCCGCTATGAGGAGGTGGAGATCGAGGCGCTGCAGACGGTGGCGATGGTGCTTTCCGAACTGATAGCCAATGCCGGGCTGATCGATGACGGCCCGTCCCATATCCGGGTGCAGGACACGGCGCCGACCGTCCTGCAAGGGCTGCAGCTCGTCATGGGCATGGCCCGCGGTCACGCGGTTTTCCATCAGCCCCGCATCACCATCGAGCATACGGTCGCCGAGGATATCGAGGTAGAGCGGCAGCGCGTCTTTTCGGCCTTTTCCAAAATGCGCGAGCAGATCGACCGCATGGCGGGCCAGTCGGAATTCGGCGTCGGCGGCGAACATGAAGAGGTTCTTCAGACCTACAAGATGTTTGCCTATGACGAGGGCTGGGCGCGCCGCATCAACGAGGCGATCGACAGCGGCCTTACCGCCGAAGCCGCTATCGAACGCGTGCAGCAGCGGACCCGGATGCGCATGCGGCAGATCGACGACCCGCTGCTTGCCGACCGCATGCACGATCTGGAGGATCTGGCCAACCGCCTGATCCGCATCGTGTCTGGACAATTGGGCACCGCGGCGCAGCTCGGCCTTCGACAGGACACGATCCTGATCGCCCGCAATCTTGGTCCGGCGGAACTGCTTGAATATGACCGCCGCCGTCTGAAAGGCGTGATCCTTGAGGAAGGATCGCTGACCGCGCATGTCACCATCGTCGCCCGCGCCATGGGCGTGCCAATGCTGGGCCGCGTCCACGACATCCGCCATCTGGTCAATGAAAATGACCTGCTGCTGATGGACGTCAATGAAAACCGCGTGCTCATCCGCCCCACGCCGACGATGGACGAATCCTTCGATACCAAGCTCGCCTTTACCCAGAAGCGCCGTGCGGCCTTCACCGCCATGCGCGATCTGCCATCGGTGACGCTGGACGGCGAGCGCGTCGAATTGATGGTCAATGCGGGCCTTCGCGATGACGTTGCCGCCCTTGATGTGACCGGCGCGGATGGCATTGGCCTTTTCCGCACCGAATTCCAGTTCCTGGTTTCCGCCACCCTGCCCCAGCGTGAACGGCAACAGCGGCTGTACCGCGATGTGCTCGATACGGCAGGCGATCGTCCGGTCATCTTCCGCACCGTCGATATCGGCGGGGACAAGGCCCTTCCCTACATGCGGCAGGAAGACGATGACGTGGAGGACAACCCCGCGATGGGCTGGCGCGCCCTGCGCCTGTCGCTCGAACGCCCTGGCCTGATGAAGGCGCAGGCAAGGGCGCTGTTGGAAGCGGCGGCGGGACGCACGCTGCAGGTGATGTTCCCGCTCATCTCTGAACCATGGGAATTTGACGCCGCCAAGGCACTGTTTGAGGTTCAGCGCAAATGGCTCGACAAGCACAAGAAAAAGCTGCCGCAATCCATCCGCTATGGCGCAATGCTGGAGGTACCGGCATTGGCCGAAGTGCTGGACATCCTGCTTCCCAAGCTCGATTTCCTGTCGATCGGCACCAACGACCTGACGCAGTTCCTGTTTGCGGCCGACCGGGCCCATCCGAAGCTCGCCGAACGCTATGACTGGCTCAGCATCGCCATATTGCGGTTTCTCAACCGCATCGCGATCGCATGCCGGGAACATGATGTCCCGGTGGGGGTTTGCGGCGAGATGGGCGGGCGGACGCTGGAGGCGATGGCCTTGCTTGGCCTTGGCATTCGGCGGCTGTCAATCACGCCCGCTTCGGTCGGTCCGGTAAAGGCAATGATCCGATCGCTGGAGGTAAAGCCCCTGGAAACTGAAATGGCGGCGATGCTGGCCAACGGCCGGTTGGACATCCGCCAGGCTCTGACAAAATGGGCCGAGGCCAGAAAAATCGAGATTAACTAGTTATGATAGCGAAAAAATTCCGTCCGGCCGCGTTGACAGGCTTCTGCCCGCAATGTGAGAAGACCATCAGGCCTTTTCAGTGCCTGTCGGGGAGGATGTGATGGCTGGGGAAGAGGAAACGGCTCAGGACGAGCTCAACATTCACGGACCGGGCGACAAGCTGCGTATGGCGCGCGAGGCGATGAAGGCCAGCATTGACGACATCGCTGCCCGTACCCGCGTTCCTGTCCGGCTGCTGACCGCGTTGGAGAAGGGCGATTACAAGGCTCTGCCCGGTAGCACCTATTGTATCGGCTTTTCCCGCGCCTATGCCCGCGCCGTCGGTCTGGACGAGGTCCAGATATCGCGCGAGGTCCGCGCTGAACTGGAAGAGCAGGACGCTATCTCCGGCACCCGCTATGAGGCCTTCGAACCGGCCGATCCAGCCCGCGTCCCGCCCCGTTATCTGGCCTGGACCGCCATTGCGCTCGCGCTGATTCTGGCCGTGGGCTACGGCATCTGGCGCACGCAATTCTTTACAGCTCCGACCGACGAGGAAATCGCCGAAACCGCCAGGACACAGGCCGAGGCACCCGAGCCCGCGCCGGTCCGGCCGGGCGCCGTGTCCGCGCCCGTTCCACCTCCCGCTCCGGCCGGTGACGTGGTCCTGACTGCGACCGACACGGTCTGGCTGCGCATCTATGAAGAAGGTGGCGGGCGGCTGTTCGAAAAGGAAATGGCTGCGGGCGAGGCATTCACCGTCCCCGCCACCGCCAAGAACCCACTCATTCTCACGGGCCGTCCCCAGGCATTGCGCGTCACGATCGGGGGAGCCGAGGTTCCTCCCCTCGGGCCGCCGGACAAGACAATCGCCGATGTGGGCATCAGCGCCACCGCATTGAACGCGCGCGCGGCACCACCGCCGGCAGCAGCCACTCCGGCACCGCAGCGGCCCTGATCGCCGCAAAGCCCGGGGATTCATCGCAGGTCAATCTTTACCATACGACGAAATCCTCTATGGTCGGCCAAGGATGACTTTCCGGGGCCCTCAAACCAATTTTTCCAAGGATTGAATATGCGCAGCATTGTCCTGTTTGTTCTGGCGATGACGGCTGTTCCGGCCACCCCCCTGCTCGCCCAGACATCCAATGTCGAACAGCGCGTCGGCAAGCTGGAGAAGGAAATGAAGGCCGTCCAGCGCAAGGTTTTTCCCGGTGGGGGCGGACAATATTTTGAGCCCGAAATAGCACCTCCCACCGCTGCGCCGGCGCCTGCCCCCGGCACGCCCGCTTCCTCCCCCATCGTGGACCTGACATCCCGGGTGGACGCGCTGGAAGCGCAGCTCGCCAGCCTGACCGGTCAGGCCGAACAGAACGCGTTCAAGCTTCGCCAGCTTGAGGACGCCTTCAACAAATACAAAGCCGATAACGAAGCCCGATTGAGCGCCGCAGCCGCGCCAGCCATGGCGGCTCCGGCAACGGCGGCGGCAGCCGCTCCCGCCAAGGCCGCCTCCACTCCGGCAACCGAAGCGCGCAAAATCGCGGTCGCGGCCATCGAACGGCCCAGTTCGGGGGATGCCGGGGAGGACGCCTATTTATATGGCTATCGCCTTTGGGCCGCCAAATTCTACCCTGAGGCGCAGGTGCAGTTGAAGAGCGTCATCGAGAAATACCCCAACCACCGCCGGGCCAGCTATGCCCAGAACCTGTTGGGCCGCGCCTATCTGGACGAAGGCAAACCGGCGCTGGCGTCAGTGGCCTTTTACGAGAACTACCAGAAGAGGCCAAAGGGCGAACGCGCGCCGGATAGCCTTGCCTATCTGGGACAGGCGCTCATTCAACTGAAAAAGCCCGCGGACGCCTGCAAGGTTTATGATGAGTTCGAGGATGTCTATGGCGCTAACGCCTCGTCAAGCCTGCGGGACGTGGTGACCAAGGGACGGACCAGCGCGAAATGCGCCGGTTGAGCACGCACCAGCCATCCGTGTCGCTCTGAACCGGTTTCGGGGTGTATGCTGATCCATGCGACTTCCCCTGACCCGCTTCACCGCCGACCTTGAACGGCTGCTCGGCCGCTCTGCCGCCCCACGCGACCGCTTTGCCATCGCGGTGTCGGGCGGTCCCGATAGCATGGCGCTGCTTGCCCTTGCCCATGCGGCATTCCCCGGACAGATCGAGGCCGCCACCATTGATCACGGCTTTCGCCCCGAAGCAGCCGGGGAAGCAGCCATGGTCGCGCGCTGGTGCGGGGAGCATGGCATTCCCCACAGCATCCTCCGCCCGGCCGCTCCCATAACGGGCAATCTGCAATCCGCCGCGCGGGCCGAACGCTATCGCCTGCTCTGGGATTGGTGCGACGAGCGCGGCCTTACCTGGCTGATGACGGCGCATCATGCCGACGATCAGCTCGAAACCCTGCTGATGCGCCTCAACCGGGGTTCAGGCTTGGCGGGGCTTGCCGGGGTGCGTGGCCGGTCGGACAGACTGCTACGGCCGCTCCTGCTCTGGCGGCGTTCCGAGCTTGCCGATGTAGCAAGGGAGGCGGGCTGCCCGACCGTTCAGGACCCCAGCAACAGCGACCCCCGATTCGACCGGGCGGCGATCCGGTTGCGGCTTTCGGAAACGGACTGGCTTGATTCCATTTCGGCCAGCCGCAGCGCCGCAGCGCTTGCCGAAGCGGAAAAGGCGCTGGAATGGGCGGTTGACGGCCTGGAGGCGCAATATGTCGATCAGAGTGGTGAGGAAATTCGGCTTTCCCGAATCGATTTTCCGCGCGAAATTCAACGCAGACTGCTACTGCGCATGCT
>CBHCMH010000167.1:0-5098 GCA_965974445.1 uncultured Rhizorhapis sp. | reverse complement strand
TGAAAAATTGTTTGGAATGCACGGCATTGATGGCGTGTCGATCAGGCAGATCAATTTAGTTGCCGGCATGTCCAACAATTCCGCCGTGACGTATCACTTTGGCGATAAAACGGGCTTTTTGATCGCAATCTGCAAGTGGCGCATGTCACAGCTGGTGCAAGCGGCAAGCAGGGAATATGACAAGGTCGTGGCGGAAGGGCACCTTGACGACGTCTCGAAGCTGTTCGAGGCACTGATCAGGCCCTATGTCGCCATTCAGGATCAGGATGGCCGGCATCCCCACGCCGCGTTCATCAATCAGCTTTTGCGCTCCCAGGTGGGGCGTCAGGTGCGCCGGTCGCTGTTTGATAGTTCAGATCCTACAGTGCTTGTTCTGCAACGTCTGGAGGACCTTCACCCTCACCTCTCGAAAGCGTTGCTGCACTACCGTCTGCGCATCATGGGCACAGCGTTCTTCGACGCTTTGATCGAATGGGATCGCAAGGACAACGATCCAGACGAGCCCCGCTTTACGCTGGATGCGCTGATCCAGGAAATAGCTCAAATGGCGGCTGCCGCCTGTTCGCGAGGTTGAATAACCATCAAGCACATTATTCCGAAAATCATAGGAGCGGAAACATGAATGATAATGTCGTCGTCATTACCGGCGTTCGCGGACTGGGCCTTGCCTGTGCCCGCCGTCTCGGCGTTGGCAAGCAGCTTGTGCTTGCGGATAACAATCCGGAGGTGCTGGCTCAAACTGCCCAACATTTCGAGGAAGAAGGTTACAACGTGCGAACCGCGCTGGTCAACGTGGCCGACCACAATTCCGTAAACGAACTGGCCGAACTGGTAGCCCGAACCGGGCGGCTCGCAACCTTGATGCATACGGCGGGCGTCTCTCCCGGCATGGCGGACTGGGAGACGATTTTCAACGTGAACCTCGTCGGCACGATCCACATATTGAATGCGTTCAAGCCGCTGGCCGTGGACGGCACGGTGGCGTTCGTCACCGCCAGCAACGCCGCCTATTACTCGCCGGTCCCGCTGGACGTGGAGGAAAAACTCGCGCTGGCCCCGATCGAGGACCTGAAGGCGGTGGTGCAGAGCGTGGCGGGCCACGACACAGGCATCGGGTCATACTGGCTTGCCAAGCGCTCCAACCAGCTTCGCGTGCAGGCGCAGGCTGCCGAGTGGGGCGCGCGGGGCGCGCGTTTGCTCTCGATCAGCCCCGGCATCATTTCAACCGCGATGATCCGCCATGAACGCAAGCACGGATCGCCGATCGACCAGACCATCGCCAGCCAGCCGATTCCGCGGTTGGGGAATGCCGAGGATATTGCCGCCGCCGTCTCTTGGCTTGCCGGTCCCGAGGCATCCTACATCACGGGCACCGACCTGCTCGTCGATGGCGGCATGCAGGCTTCGCTGCGCTGGTCGAAGCTGTCGACCGAATATCTGGAAAGCTTCAAGAAGGATACGAACTCGTAAGGTCCGGACCGCGTCGGGATCTTGCCGCGCGGATCATGGCTGTCTGCGGTGCTGCGGCGCTTGTCGCCCGGTACCGCTGGTTGCCACGGCCCGCTCCTTGTTATCCGCTGATCAGGCGTCGGTCAGAATCAGGTCCGACGCCTTTTCGCCGATCATGATCGCGCCGGCGTTGGTGTTCCCCGAAACGATGCGCGGCATGATCGAGGCGTCCGCCACCCGTAGGCCTGCGATGCCCCGCACGCGCAGGCGCGGATCGACGACAGCATGCTCATCGGCACCCATCGCGCATGTGCCCACGCCGTGGAAGATGCCGTAACCGAAGGTGCGGGCATGTTCGAGCAGAGACGCCTCTTCATTCTCGTCCGGATGGTCGCCGGCAGGCCCTTCGATTATGGATGCGAGCGCGGGCTGGCGGGATATCTTGCAGCAGATACGAAGGCCCGCGGCAATCTTCCGGCGATCCTCGACAGCGTCGAGGAAGTTGAGCAGGATGCGCGGCTGACGGGCCGCGTCGGCGCTGGCGACATGGATCGAGCCGCGGCTTGCCGGACGCAATTGGCAAGCGGCGATGGTGACGCCGGGAAAGTGATCGATCTCGCCCGTGGCGGGATCGGCCGAAGCGCTCACCATATTGACTTGTATGTCCGGGATGTCGAGCACCGGCTCGCTACGGACGAAGCCCATCACAGAGGCAGGCGGCGCGGATAGCGCCCCCTTCCGGGCGAACAGATATTTCGCCACCTCGCCCATCAGGCCGACGCCGCTCACCGCCGTGTTGATCGACGGGGTGCCCGGCCGCAGGCGGAAGCGCAGCATGGTGCACCAATGGTCCTGAAGGTTCTTGCCCACGCCCGCCAGCGAGTGGCGCACCTCGATGCCCGCCTCACGCAGGATCGCCGGATCGCCGACGCCCGAAAGTTCGAGCAGCTGCGGGGAATTGACCACGCCTCCGCACAGGATGACTTCCCCCCGGCAGGCGATCTCGCGCGTCTCGCCGCCCTTGCGGACACGCACCCCCTTCGCCCGGCCCTCCTCGATGAGGATGCCGGTCACCAGAGTGTCGGTTTCGACCTTGAGGTTCTTGCGATGCATGATCGGGTGGAGATAGGCGACCGCGCTCGACCGGCGACGCCCGCGCCGCTGGGTGGCCTGGATATAGGCAAAGCCTTCCGGGTCGCCCCGATTATAGTCATCGACCAGCCTGTGTCCCGCCTGCGAGGTGGCTGCGAGAACGGCGTCCGAAACGGGATCGCGGGGGACGTCGGAAACCGTCAGCGGGCCACCGGCGCCATGGGCGTCGTCCGCGCCCCGGCATTGGTCCTCGCTGCGCTTGAACAGAGGCAGGACATCGCTCCATCCCCAGCCGGTGCAACCAAGCTGCGACCACATGTCGTAATCCGCCGCCTGTCCGCGCACATAGATCATGCCATTGATGGAAGAGCTGCCGCCGAGGACGCGTCCGCGCGGGTACGGGGCGGATCGGCCCGCGTTGATCCCGCCCAGTTCCGACGTGTAGTTCCAGCTGAGCGGCGGAGCCTCCATCGTATAGCGGTAGCCGGCGGGAATGTGGATCAGGCTGTTCAGGACAAACTGCCGGGGGTTGCGGAACGGACGATCATCGCCCCCCGCCTCGATCAGCAGGACACGGTTGCCCGCCCGCGCACTGAGGCGGTTGGCCAGGACGCAGCCCGCCGACCCCGCGCCGACTATGATATAGTCGAACTCCATGTCGTCCTCCCGTCCGTCCTGCGAAGCTGTCAGGCGGCGACCGCGCCCATCGCCTTTTCCAGGCGGAAACCTTGATAGCCGCCCGCCGCCACCGCCGCGCACCTGTTGCGGTAGGCATCGAGACCGGCAAGATAGAAGGAAAAGACGCGCGGCTTGCCTGGAATATTGGCGCCCATGGCCCAGGAGTCCGCCTTGACCATCAGTGTGTAGCTTGCAACCTCGCCGACGTGCGCAACCCATTCATGTTGGGCCGGTTCGGTGGCCTCGATCGATGTGTAGCCGTTCCGACGCAGGTGCTCGATGCAATCGCCGACCCATTCGACCTGCTGCTCGATCGCCAAGGGAGCGTTGGCTATGATCGAAGGGCTATGCGCGCCGTCGAGTATGAACAGGTTGGGAAAGCCTGCGACAGCGATGCCGAGGTACGTCTGCGGCCCCGAGGACCACACGTCTCCGAGCGAAAGACCGTCCTTGCCGGTGATTTTCAGCTTGAGCACCGCCCCGGTCACGGCGTCGAAACCGGTCGCCAGGACGATGTCGTCGAACGCATGGACCGTACCGCCCGCGACGATCCCTTCGGCACAGAACCGTTCGAGCGCCGCTTTCCTCAGGTCCACCAGCTGGACGTGCGGCAGATTGAAGGTTTCATAGTAGTTGATGTCGAGACACGGCCGCTTCGCGCCGATCGGAAATGTCTGCGAGGTCAGGACAGCGGCGGTCTCCGGGTCGTTCACCTTGGCCCGGATCTTGCGCTTGACGAAATCGGCGGCAAAATCGTTCGCTTCCTGACTGAGCAGGATATCACGGAAGGACTGCAGGAAGGCGAAGCCGCCCAAGGTCCAGCGACGCTCGAACTCGGCCTCGCGCTCCTCGTCACTCACCTCAAGCGCGCTGCGCGGGCTCAGCATCCAGCTCAATCCACCCGGAGAGGCGCGGCGCACCTCCCGGTCCTTGGGGAACTGCTCATGCTTCCGTCGGATCTCCTCTGTCGAGAGCGCGCAATTTTCAGCGGGCAGACTGAAGGCCGGCGTACGCTGGAAAACCGTGAGGCTGGCCGCTTCCCGGGCGATGACCGGGATGCTCTGCACACCCGAGGAGCCTGTACCGATGACGCCAACCCGCCGACCGGCGAAGTCGATCGGATCCTCTGGCCAGCGGGCGGTGTGCAACACGCGGCCCTTGAAGTCTTCCATGCCTGCAAAGGGGGGCGTATTGACGGAAGTCAGCGGCCCCACCGCGAGAATGAAGTAGCTTGTGCGGAAGGTGTCGGCCCGGTCGGTCTCGACCATCCACGTTTGCGTGTCCTCATCAAAGGTGGCAGCCTTGACCGTGGTCTCGAACAGGATGTCTCGGCGCAGATCCAGCGTGTCGGTAACATAGGACAGGTATTTCTGGATGACGGGCCCTTCGGAGTAACGTTCCGGCCAGTTCCACCCGCGCTCGATCTCGTCAGAGAACTGATACTGGTAATCGGTCGATTCCACGTCGCAGCGCAAACCCGGATAGCGGTTCCAGTACCACGCCCCGCCCACGTCTGCGCCCGTTTCGATCAGCTTGACCGAAAGCCCCTTCTCCCGCAGGTTGTGCAGCATGTACAGACCGGCAAAGCCGGCGCCGACCACGATCGCGTCTACTTCATTCGTCATTGGACACATCCTTTGGAAGCCGGTGAGATAAGGCCATGCTGCTGCATGTCGGCGAGGTGCTTGTGCAGGTACGCCTCCGTCAGGGCCGGTGGCGCTTCGCTGCCGTGGTTCCGCAGCGCGTGAGCGAAGGCCCCTCCCGCACGGACCTGGCTCCGCGTCATGGGCGCGGCGAAGGCGGAAAGAATCGGCAGGGCGCTGGCCTGACGAGCCTGGGCGGGCAGGCGCTCCAGCCGTGCCTCAAGCTGCGCCAGCCA
>CBHCMH010000166.1:0-5103 GCA_965974445.1 uncultured Rhizorhapis sp. | reverse complement strand
ACGGCGGCGCGGGCATCATGTCCCTTGGCGCTGATGGTCAGCGCGTCGCCATGTTTGAGGCCGAGCGAGAGGAGCGAGACGGTACTTCGGCCATTGGCCTCACGGCCATGCGCAACGAAGCGGATGTCGGCGGAATAGGGCTTGAACGCGGCCACAATCTTCGCGGCGGGGCGGGCGTGAATGCCGTTCGCGAGCGGAACGACGATGTCGCAGCGGGCGGTATCATCGCTTGCGGGCGTATCCGCCACGACGGTGGTGTCGATGGGGACGACCTCCATCAACGGTTCGCCCGCCGTCACGGCCCGGTCGCAGGCAAGGAGCGCGATGCGATAGCCTTCATTGACGATGACGATCGGGGTGATGAGGCTCTTCGCGCGTTCAGCCAGCAGGTCCATGTCAAACCGGATGAGGGGATCACCGGTGCGGACCTGCACGCCATCGGCGACCAGAGGCGTGAAGCCTTCGCCCTGAAGTGCAACCGTCTCCAACCCGATATGGATGAGCAGTTCCGCCCCATTAGCGAGAGCCAGCGTGACGCTGTGGCCGGTGGGCGCTACCGCAATGACACGGGCCTCGCAGGGAGCATGCAGAGTTCCGTCCAACGGGTCGATGGCGATACCGTCACCCATCATCCGCTCGGAAAAGACGGGATCTGGCACCTCGTCGAGCGGTGCTGCCCAGCCGGTAAAGGGGGCGGCAATGCGGATGGGTTTCACATTTGTCATCATCAGCATATTTTCGTCATTCCCACCGCCGCACCAGCTGGACCGCATCGATCGCCCACATCGGGTCCGGACCATTGGCAGTGTAAGTGAAACATAGGTCATGGTTACCCGTTCTGGGCGCAATGACGGTCTTCAATGTGGTGAGCTGGGGATTGGCCGCGGCGGGAGCCAAGGGAAGCGCCGCGATCAGTTCGCCCTCGCATCCGTCGATGCGGACCTCGACTTCACCTCCAGGCGTGGCAGGCCGGTGAAAGCGGATGGCCTGCAGATCCTTGCCGAGCTGATAGTTGAACGGGAACTGGCCGACATCAACCGCTATTTCGGAGATGTCGTCCAGCGGCGCAGCCTCGTAGATCCAGCAGGGATTCATGATGTCGGTGTAGAAGGTGGCGCGCGGCCCGTCGGCCGGGGCATCATCCTCTATATTGAGGGGCAGCTTGGTGCTGCAGAGCTTCAGTGCCATGCTGCCGCGGCGAAGGACGTTGCGGGCGTCATAGGTGCGGTCGAGGTTGCCGGGCAGGGCCTCGCTGCCCTCAAAAGCAGCCGCGCGAATGCGCGTGGGAAGGTCCAGCGTAATTGGCCCGGCATAGAGCGCGGAACCGGCGTTGGGAACGCTCCCGTCTGTGGTGTAACGGATGTCGGCGCCGATTTGGCTGGAAAGGGTCAGCAGCGTCTTGCCGTTTTCCGTTTTCAGCGAGGGCAGCGGTGCAAAGGCGCTGGTGGAGGCCTCAAGGCCCATGGGTTTCAGCCGGTCGAGTTGCACCGCCAGCCGCCCGGCAAAAGCGGGCAGGTCGCGCGGGCCCGCCGCCGACCAGCCGATCTCCGCCACCGCAGAAGCGCGAGGGAAAGCTGCGCGGGCTGCTCGCTCTGGCGTGCGCATATATTCAGTCCACAGATTGGCCTGAACGCCCAATATGTGTCGCTGCTGGTCCGCCGTCAGGCCGGCTGGCACGGGATCGAAGGCATAGACGTCACCAAGCGTGATCGGCTCGCCGCGTCCGGGCGGTTCGTCGGGCGCGCTTCCCTGGCGGAAGTCGAGATAGAGGATGGGGGAGGGAGAAAGCACGGCGTCATGACCTGCCCTCGCGGCCGCGATTGCGCCGTCGATCCCGCGCCAGGACATGATGGTTGCATCGGGCGCGATGCCGCCCTCTAATATTTCGTCCCAGCCGATGAGGCGGCGGCCATGGGCATTGAGGAATTTCTCGACACGCGTGATGAACCAGCTTTGCAGTTCATGTTCGTCTTTAAGGCCGAGGGCTTTCATCGTCGCCTGGATTCTCGGCGAGGCCTTCCACTGGTCCTTCACCGCTTCGTCGCCACCGACATGGATATATTCGGACGGGAAAAGCGCCATCACCTCTGTCAGCACATCCTCCAGAAAGGCGAAGGTGCTGTCTTCGACATTGTAGAGATAGGGGAAGATGCCAAAGTCGGACTCTATTCCGGGCGGCGGTGGTTCGACGCCAAGCGCCGGATAGGCGCGGATGGCCGACAAGGCATGGCCCGGCATCTCGATTTCAGGAATGACCATAATGTGCCGCGCGGCCGCATAGGCGACGATTTCCCGGATATCGTCCTGCGTATAATAGCCGCCGATTGGCGGGAGCGGCGGCGCGCCGGGGACCACGGGGGGCGTGCGCCAGGCGCTGACGCCCGTAAGCTTCGGGTATTTCCTGATCTCGATCCGCCAGCCCTGATCATCGACCAGATGCCAGTGCAGGCGGTTCATCTTGTGCGCCGCCATCCAGTCGATAAGTTGCTTGACGAATGCGGGCGGCTGAAAGTTACGGGCGCTGTCGAGCATCAGTCCGCGCCAGCCGAAGCGGGGCGCGTCGTTTATGCGGATGGCTGGGATTGTCTCGTAGCCGCTGGTGGCGAGCTGCCAGAAGGTGACGGCGCCATAGAAGAGGCCCGCGTCGTCACTGGCGGCGATGGTCACGCCATCAGGCGCGACGGAAAGCCGGTAGGCCTCCGGTTTCAGGCCTTCGATGCGAGCGAACTGAATGGCATTTCCCGGTAAACCGTCGAGAATGGCTAGGCGGTTGCCCGTGTTGGAGACAAGCAGCCCGGAGAGGCGCTCCGCCGCCGCTTTTGCACCTGAGTCACCAGAAGGCACGGCGATGACGGTCCGTTCGTTCAGGCGAGAGCCGCCTTTGCCCGTCGTCACCGACTGCGGCAGGGGAAGAAGTGCCGGCGCGACCTTGCGGCCGGCCGGCACTTCCCCCGTCGTGCAGCCCGAAAGAAGCGTTCCCGAGAGGATGAGAGCCGAAATGAAACGAGTTATGGGCAAGATCGAGTCCTTGGCTCTTGTTTTCCCGAGACGAGCTTGGCGAATTTTAACTCTCAATACTTCATTCGCACGCCGAAGTAGAATTGGCGGCCGTTGTCATAGATGGCGCGCGGTTGGCTCTTGTTTTCACCATAATAGCGCAGGTTCTTATCGGTGATGTTCACCGCGTCGAAGGTGAGTGCGATGTTCTTCATCACATTGATGCTGGCCGACGCGTCGAGCGAATAGGTGGATGCGCTGGTGAGTGCCGTACCCCGGTCCTGGTTGACGTAATATTTGGACCGGTAGTTGTACGCAAGGCGGGCGCTCAGCAGCTCATTCTCGAAATAGCCCGACAGGTTGATGGTGTGCTTGCTGTTGCCTTCCACCGGCCGGCCGTCCGCCTTCTTCGAGTCAGAGAAGGTGTAGTTGGCCAGGAAGCCGAAGCCGCCCCAGACCGGCTGCTGCCAGCTGAACTCCAGCCCCTTGTTGGTGCCGCCCGAACCGTTCACCGGGCGGGAAATCTGGAAGTCGCAGTTCCACATCTGACCACTGACCTGTGTGCAGCCAGTAGGGTTGGGATTGACTGCGGATTCGACATTATGGGTCTCATCAAAGCTCGCGGTGGTGATGTAGGACTGGATATCCTTGTAGAAGAGCGCAAGCGAGACAAGACCTTCGCGGCTGGGATACCATTCGAGCGACAGGTCGAACTGCGACGCACGATAGGGATCGAGATATGGATTACCCCCGGTACCGATCAGCGCGTTGGGATTGAGGTCGAGCTGCGGCGAGATCTTGGCATAATCGGGCCGGGCCATGACCCGGGCGGCGGCAAAGCGCAGCAGCACGTCCCTGGCGACATCGAAAGTGACGTTCAGGCTGGGAAGGATGTCGGTGTAGCTGTTCTTGAAGGTGACCGGCAGGATGGAGCCGAAGGCATTGGGCTCCCCGCCCGCGCCGAGTTGCCAGCCCTTGGCGGTCTCATCGGTGGTGACGACCCGGACACCGACATTGCCGCGCCAGCCATCGCCTCCGAAGCCGCCCATGAGATAGCCGCCCCAGGTTTTTTCATTGATGGTGAAGCTTTGCAGCGGGTACATTTCGCTGAAATCGCCGGTCACGGTGGGAGACCACGGAGTCAGCGTCTTTGACAGCATCAGGGCTTCGAGCGCCGCCTTATCGACCTGCACATAGCTGTCAAGGACGCCAGAGCCGATGTCTCCCAGAAAATTGCCCGGAGTGAGGCCGTTTGCCACCGTCGCCGATCCACACGCCGCGCCGCCGCACGAGCCGCCGGACCAGGGATAGAGCGAAGGCAGGCGGCCGACGATCCAGAGCGTTTCGCGGTCGTGGTCGGTATATTTGAGCCCTGCCTTGATATATTTGAACGGGCCCCATTCGAGTTCGCGCTTCACATCGGCGAAGACGTAGAATTCCTCATCGGTATTAAGGATATTGTCGAGCGAGGCCCAGCCAAGTTCCGGGAGGGCGTTGGGATCGGCCGGATCGATATTGGTGAAGCTGATCCTGGGCGCGCCGCCAGTCAGGTCGAAGGTGAAACCGGTATGGGCGATGGTTTCCCAGAAGGGCTGCGCTTCGGTTTCGCCTTCAGCATCGGTATAACCGATCTGGCCGTGGACTTCCCAATCATCGGCGGGATGCCAGGTAAGGTTGTAGTCGATCGAGCGGGTCTGGGTGTGCGCTTTGCGGTCGATGGCATCGAACACCGCGCCATAACCGGAAGCCGAGTTGGCGAACGCTCCCGATACGACAGTGCCGTTGCCGATGGTGACACCGGTCGGCACTTCCCCATTGTTCAGCATGTTAGAGAACCAGGCCATATAGTTCTGGTTGAAATTATCGGCGTTCATATGGCTGTAGAGGCCAGAAAGGCTCATTTCCAAAGTGTCGCTAAGCTTCCACTGAACGGTGATGTTGCCGCCCTTGCGTTCGCGGACCTGCTGGAAGAGAGCGGAGCCGACCAGGACGGGAATCTGGAGATCATCGCCAAGAGAGGCCGGCGCGTCCATGTAGCCGAGTACCTCAATCCCGTCGCGGCGGAGGTGCCGACACGCGAAAACGGTGGCATTTCCGAGGATGGCC
>CBHCMH010000165.1:0-5123 GCA_965974445.1 uncultured Rhizorhapis sp. | reverse complement strand
GGTCGCCCCGGCCGCTCGGCTCCAGCGTATCGGGTGTGTCATCGCTGTCGAGGCTGTGGGCCTGACTAAGGCGGCCGCGCCCCAGCGTCCGCAGCGTCGCGATGATGATGCCGGCGATCATGCAAATCACCCCGGCCGAAATCAGCAGCATGGCGACTTCCTTCATCTGGTGACGATCCGGTGATTGTACCGGATATCGGCCGTCAAAGGAACGGCCGCCATCTGAACGCCAGCCGTCCGGCCAATTCAGTTGGCATTCAATCGCCCCCGTCCATATATCCGGCCAGACAAACGGAGAATGATTGATGGTCCGATATGCACTCGCCCTGCTCGCCGCGCCCTTGGCCGTGGCAGCCCTGCCCGGGCAATTGGCGAGCGCGCAGCAGCCGTCCGACAGTCTGGCTCAGGTCAACGCCTATATCCGCGCGGTCAAGAGCATGACCGCCGACTTCGCCCAGACCGACCGCAATGGCCAGACGCTGACCGGCAAGCTGACGCTGAAACAGCCGGGCAAGATCCGTTTCGAATACCAAAAGGGCGTGCCGCTGCTGATCGTCGGCGACGGCAAGTCGCTGACCATGATCGACTATGAAGTGCGGCAGGTGCAGCGCTTGCCCATCGGCGATCTGCCACTGAGCGCATTGCTGGATCCCAGGCGCGATCTTTCCAAATATGGCAAGGTCGTGCCGTCGGGCGATCCGCGCATCCTGATGGTGGAGTCGCGCGATCCCAAGCGGCCGGAATATGGCGTCATCACGCTCATCTTCCAGCGCAAGCCCGGCGCCCCGGCGGGACTGGAAATGTATGGCTGGGTCGCGCTCGATTCACAGAACAACCGCACCAGCATCCGCCTGTCCAATCTGCGCTTTGGCGTTCCGGTCGCGGATTCGGCCTTCAAATGGCGCGACCCCCGGCCCCGTACGCCGCCCAGCCGCTGAGGCGAGCGGATTTTACGGCGGACTCCTGCCTGTACGGCCTTGTTCATCTGGCGCTCATCTGACGGTTATTAGTAAAAAGACTGTGACGGCGGACGCGCGGGATTCCCCCCTGTTACCCGTGTAATCCCCGCCGGACCAAAGCGCGAAAGCGCAAAGAGGCCCCCGTTCCACGCCCCCGGAGCGGGGGTCTTTTCATTGCATCGCATCCTATGCCGACCTGCATTGAAAACGACCTACTGATCGCGACAGGTAAAATTTGAACCGTCGTCGTCCCTGCGAAGGCAGGGACCCAGCTTCGTCTGCTTCAGCCGGACGAAGAAAAGCTGGGTCCCTGCCTTCACAGGGACGACGGCTGTAGGTCGCCATCAATGCACGCTGGTATTATCCGTTCAGCGTCCATCGTAAAGGAACAGGAAGCAAGGTCGCTTGCCCTCTCCCGCTTTCGCTTTTAGGGAAGGTCCATGTCTCAAACCGTCAAGATCGCCTCCTGGAATATCAACAGCGTCCGTGCCCGCATCGACATCGTAGAGCGCTTCCTTCGGGAAGAATCGCCCGACATTCTCTGCCTTCAGGAAACCAAGGTCATTGACGATATTTTTCCCGGAGCCAGTTTCCGGCAGCTTGGCTATGAACACCAGATCCTTCACGGTCAGCGCATGCACCATGGCGTCGCCATCATCAGCAGGATCCCGATCCGCGAAGACGACCGGCTGGATTGGCAGGCGAACGGCGAAGCGCGGCATGTCGGCGTCCGGCTGGACAACGGCATCCGGCTGGAAAATGTCTATGTGCCCGCGGGTGGGGACATTCCCGACCGGGATGAGAACCCGAAATTCGGACAGAAGCTCGATTTTCTGGAACGCATGATCGGCTGGTCCGAGCAGCTTGCCGTGCCGACGATCCTGGTCGGCGACTTCAACGTCGCGCCGCTGGAATGCGACGTGTGGAGCCACAAACAGCTGCTGAATGTCGTCAGCCATACGCCGATCGAGTGCGAGACGCTTGGCCGGTTGCAGGCGGCGCATGGCTGGGTGGATTTGGGCCGGAAATTCGTGCCCGCGCCCGAACGGCTCTATACCTGGTGGAGCTACCGGGCGAAGGACTGGGCGGAATCCGACCGGGGCCGCCGCCTTGACCATATGTGGGCCAGCCCCGCCATCGCCGATGCCGCCATCACGCACCGCGTCGCCGAGCCCTGCCGGGGATGGGACCGCCCGTCGGACCATGTTCCGCTGATCACGGAATTCCAGTTCTGATGAACCCGCGCGCGGCCGCCCGCGCCATTGACGCGCTGCACCGGGGTTGGCCCGTGACCATCAGCGCGGGTGGCAAGGGCTATGCCCTGCTGGCGGTCGAAAGCGCCAGCGATGCCGCGTTGGCGGCGTTCGATCCTGCTGGCGCAGCGGACCTCCTGATCGCCGCCGCGCGGGCCGAAACGCTGAAGCTCACCAACCAGCTTGCCGCCGCCGAACCCGATCATGGCGTACTGGTGGAACGTACGCCCTGGATGGACCTGCCGCTGGCGATGGCGGTCGCCGATCCGGTGCAGGATCTTGCCTCCCCGCTGAAAGGGCCGTTCCGGGCAAAGCCGCTCACCGCCCCCGATGCGGCTGCGGCCGCGCTGAAACTGGCGCGGCTGGCCGGGATTCTTCCCGCCTTCTTCCTGCTGGAAGGCGACATCGCTACCGAAGCCGCCGCCGACGCCCTTGACATTGAAAGCTATGACGATGCCGCCCGGCTCGCCATCGCCACCCGCGCGCGGCTGCCCGTCGCGGCCAGCGAAACCGCCGAGATCATCGCCTTCCGCAGTCCGGAAGAGCCGCAGGAACATATCGCCCTCATTATCGGCAAGCGGGACGCAAGCGTGCCCGTCGTCCGCCTGCACAGCGAATGCCTGACCGGCGACGTGCTGGGCTCCCTGAAATGCGATTGCGGCCCGCAACTGCATCAGGCCCTGCACCAGATCGCGGACGCCAAATGGGGCGTGCTTTTGTACCTGCGGCAGGAGGGGCGCGGCATCGGCCTCGTCAACAAGCTGCGCGCCTATGCCTTGCAGGACCAGGGCTTTGACACGGTGGACGCCAATATACGGCTTGGCTTTGCCATCGACGCGCGCGATTTTTCGGTCGCCGCCCGGATGCTCCACCTTTTGAACATCGACAGGGTGAACCTCCTCACCAATAACCCCAAAAAGGTCGAGGGGCTGGAACAGGCGGGTGTCAGCGTCGGCAAGCGCCTGCCGCTGGCGATCGAGGCCAATCCCCATAACGCGCATTATCTCACCACCAAGCGCGACCGGACCGGGCACAAGCTGTGAACCTGATCCGGGTCGATAGCGCGGCCAGGCGCCTGCGCTTCGGCGAGATCGACGTCCCCTGCGCCATCGGCCGGTCGGGAAGCTGCCCGGCAGGCACCAAGCGGGAAGGCGACGGCTGCACACCGATCGGGCGCTGGCCGGTGCAGGGCGCGCTGCTCCGCCCCGGCCGTGTCGCGCTGGACCAGCCGCTCCTGATCCCCTGGCGCTGGACCCGGCCCCATGACGGCTGGTCGGACGGCGTTGAAGACCCCGCCTATAACCGCCCCGTGCGCCTGCCCCGCCGCTGGTCGGCCGAGACGCTGCAGCGGGACGATCAGGCCTATGACGTGGTCGTGGTGCTGGGCCATAATGACGATCCGCCCGTGCCCGGCGCGGGCAGCGCGATCTTCTTCCATATCTGGGTGGACGCCCGGCCGACCGAAGGCTGCGTCGCCATCGCGCCCGATGCGATGCGGCGAATCCTGCCCTTGCTTGCGCCCGGCACAGCGATGGAAATCTCCGCCTGACCCCTTCCCCCTTGCTGCATTGCGACAAAACCGCTATGGGCGCGGGCTTGTAAACCCTCTCACATGGCAGTTTTTTTCGCATGAGCCTTCGTAATGTGGCCATCATCGCGCACGTCGATCATGGCAAGACCACGCTTGTAGACCAGCTTTTCCGCCAGTCCGGCACGTTCCGCGACAATCAGCGGATCGAAGAGCGCGCCATGGATTCCAACGACCTGGAAAAGGAACGCGGGATCACGATTCTGGCGAAGTGCACCAGCGTCGATTGGAACGGCACGCGGATCAACATCGTCGATACGCCCGGCCACGCCGACTTCGGCGGAGAGGTGGAGCGCATCCTCTCCATGGTCGATGGCGTCATCCTGCTGGTCGACAGTTCCGAAGGCGCGATGCCGCAGACCAAGTTCGTGACCGGCAAGGCGCTGGCGCTCGGCCTCAAGCCCATCGTCGTCGTCAACAAGATCGACCGTCCCGACGGCCGCGCCGACGAAGTGCTGGACGAAGTGTTCGACCTGTTCGTGTCGCTCGAAGCCAATGACGAGCAGCTTGATTTCCCGACCCTCTATGCCTCCGGCCGCAACGGCTATGCGGGCATCACCCCGGACGTGCGCGAAGGCGACCTTTCGGTGCTGTTCGAAACCATCCTTTCCCATGTGCCCGCGCCGAAGGTGGACGTGGACGCGCCCTTCACCTTCCTCGCGACCCTGCTCGACCGCGACAATTTCCTTGGCCGTATCCTGACCGGCCGTGTCCAGACCGGCACGCTCAACCTCAATCAGCCGATCCATGCATTGGACCGCGACGGCAAGATCGTCGAGACCGGCCGCGCGACCAAGATCATGTCCTTCCGGGGCCTGGAGCGCGTTCCTGTCGAGAGCGCCAAGGCAGGCGACATCATTTCGCTTGCCGGCCTTGCCGTCGCGACCGTCGCCAACACCATCGCCGATCCGCAGGTCAGCGAACCGATCTACGCCCAGCCCATCGACCCGCCGACGCTCTCGATGCGCTTTGCCGTCAATGACAGCCCGATGGCGGGCCGCGAAGGCGACAAGGTGACGAGCCGCATGATCCGCGACCGCCTGATGCGCGAAGCCGAATCGAACGTCGCTATCCGCGTCACCGAAAGCGAGGACAAGGACAGCTTCGAAGTTGCCGGCCGCGGCGAATTGCAGCTGGGCGTCCTCATTGAGACCATGCGCCGCGAAGGCTTCGAACTCGGCATTTCCCGCCCGCGCGTTCTTTTCCGCGACGGCGAGAATGGCCGCGAGGAGCCCTATGAAACCGTCGTCAGCGACGTCGATGACGAACAATCCGGCCCGGTCGGGGGAAAGATGAAGCTGCGCAAGGCGGAGCGGACCCACA
>CBHCMH010000164.1:0-5124 GCA_965974445.1 uncultured Rhizorhapis sp. | reverse complement strand
GGAAGCTGAGGAAAATGGCGTTCAGCTCATGAAGCCGATGCCTGAGCTCGATGTGCTGCTGAAGCGCGCCAAGGGCTTGGGCGTGTTCGGAACCAAGGAGCGGTCGGTCATCAATCTCGCCAATCGTGAAGGCATCGCCGCGATTGTGAAGCAGCAGTTCGAAGTGGGGCAGCAGGTTCTTGCCGCCGGGCTGATGCCGATCCTGGAACCGGAAGTGAACATCAAGAGCCCCGAGCGCGCCGGAGCCGACCAGATTCTGCTGGAAGAGCTGCTGAAGGCGCTCGATGCGATGCCGGGCGACGACAAGGTGATGCTGAAGCTTTCGCTGCCGACCAAGGCCGGCCTGTTCGATCCGCTGGTCGATCATCCGCGCGTGCTGCGCGTCGTGGCGCTTTCGGGCGGCTATAACCGGCCGGAAGCCTGTGCGGAGCTAGCCAAGAACCGGGGCATCATCGCCAGTTTCAGCCGGGCGCTGCTCGAGGATCTGCGCCACCAGATGAGCGACGAGGAATTCGACGCATCGCTCGGCGGCGCGATTGACGAGATCTATACCGCATCGACGAAAAAGGCGGCCTGACGCGGGGGCTGGCCATGGCATCCAATCGTCATTCCAGCGAAAGGATCTCCTGAGCCCAGTCGAAGGGCGGGAACCCATTCATCGTCCCGGCCCAGCGCCGGATATTGGGGTGAGCTGGGTTCCGCTTTCGTGGGGATGACGATTGAGCTATGGCGGCCACATGATTGAAATTCCCGAAGACGACATCCCCCTCGACCCCGACTTTTCCACACGGTTCGAGACCAAGGACCGCCGCCCCGCGTGCCAGCTTTACCTGATTTCCCCGCCCGCCATCGACGCGGACTTCCCGGACAGGCTGGCCGCCGCGCTTGATGCTGGCAAGGTCGCGGCTTTCCAGCTGCGCCTGAAGGATGTCTCCGACGAGGACATCCTCAAAGCCGCCGAAATCCTGATCCCCATCTGCGCCGCTCGCAATGTCGCCTTCATCCTCAATGACCGCATGGACCTGGCCAAGACTTGCGGGGCGGATGGCGTACATCTGGGGCAGGATGACGGCGACCCCCGCGAGGCGCGCAGGCTGCTTGGTCCGTCGGCGCAGATCGGCGTCACCTGCCATGACAGCCGCCATTTCGCCATGGAAGCCGGGGAGGCAGGGGCCGATTATGTCGCTTTCGGGGCTTTCTATCCGACCACCACCAAGGAAACCACGCACCGGCCCGATCTGTCGATCCTGTCATGGTGGGTCACGGTGTTCGAACTGCCCTGCGTGGCGATCGGCGGTATCACGGCGGAGAATGCCCAGCCATTGGTCGCTGCGGGCGCGGATTTCCTGGCGGTCAGCAGCGCGGTATGGAACCATCCCGGCGGCCCGGCGGAGGGCGTGAAGGCGTTCGCGGGGGTGCTTGCGGGCGATTGATTTCGGCAGGTCCGGTTGGGGTGGTGGGCTGCCATTCCCCTCCCGCAAGCGGGAGGGAAGTTATGGCAGCTCTCACCCATCATCAGCCCCTCAGCCTCAACATCAGCTTTTCTTCTTGAGCGCCTCGGCCAGCGAAACCGTTGCGCTGCCCCGTCGCGCGGGCTTTGGCTGGCCGGGATCGGGCGACCATCCGCTGAGGTAAAGGATGCTGAACTGTTCCCTGGTCTTGCCGTCAGGGTCGGCGGCGGCGCTGAACGCCTGCGCCGCCCGGCCGAGCATCGCCCGCGTCATGGGGAGCGGGCGCGAGGATAGTATGTTGGACGCGCCCATGCCGCGCAGGTCGGCCATCAGCGTGAAAATGCTTGAATAGCGCACCGCCAGAATGTCGGCGTCGGCGACGGGCATGGTGAAGCCCGCCCGGCTCAGAAGGTCGCCCGCCGACCGGACATCCACCTGCGGATGGATATGCGGCGCGGGCCGTTCGCCCTCACCGGCCAGCAGGGCCGCACGCAGCACCGGAAGCGTGCCCGCGCCCGCAAATGCACCCAGGAACAGCCCGTCGGGCCGCAATATCCGCCGGATCAGGATCAGTGCGCCCGGCAGATCGTTGACGCTGTCCAGGCTGCCGCATGCGATGACCAGGTCGAAACTGGCGTCGGCGAAGGGCAAACGGTCCTCATCCGCCTGCACACCGCCGGCCGCCCGGCAATTGGCAAAGCCCGCATCGCTGCAGACCACTGACATTCCCGAAGCGGTCAGCCGGTCGCGAAGCCAGAGGTCCGGAGTGCCGATCAGCAGAACCTCAGGAAAGCTCCGCTTCACATCCCCCAGCCGGTCGACCAGTTCTTCGGCCATGTGCCGGTATAGAAAATCATGCGCGCCGAACCGGGCCGCGGCGCGATCCCGCCGCATCCGCCTCAGGCGGCGGTCGAAAATTTCCTGCGTGTCTGCTGCCTGGCTCACAGCCGGGCTTGTGCATCGCCGCCGGGCATAGGACAAGGGGGGCGATGAACATAATCCGTGCGCTGGCCGCTCCGCTTATCGATTTCGCTTTGCCGCCGCGCTGTCCGGCCTGCGGCACGATCACAGAGGGCGATCACCGTTTCTGCGTCGGCTGCTGGGGGAAGATGGAGTTTCTGGGCACCCCTTGCTGCGAAAGCTGCGCATTGCCCTTCGCCTTTGAGCAGCCCGAAGACAGCCGTTGCGGCGCTTGCCTCGCCAAAGCGCCAGCGCATGACCGCGCACGGGCCGTCCTTGCCTATGGCGACATCGCCCGAACCGTGGCGCTGAAGCTCAAATATGGCCGCAAGCTCGGCCTCGCCCGCCTGATCGCGCAGCATATGGAACGCCATGTCCCAACAGAAGGCCGCGCCGGCATGCTCATCGTCCCGGTGCCGCTGCACCGATGGCGGCTCTGGTGGAGGGGCTTCAATCAGTCGGCCCTGATTGCCGCCGCGCTGGGGCGTTCGCTTGGCATTGCGGCCGACAATGAAATTCTGAAACGCGTGAAACGCACAGCGCCGTTGCGCGGCATGAATCCGGCGGAACGCGCGAAGGTCCTGCGGGGGGCGTTCTCGCTCGACACGGCGCACCGCCATCGTGTGGCCGGCAAAAGTATCATTCTGATCGATGACGTCTACACCAGCGGCGCGACCGCCGACGGTTGCGCCCGTATGCTGAAAAAGCGGGGCGCGGCATCGGTGCAGCTTCTGTGCTGGGCCAGGGTCATCCCCGATGAGCAGCGCGGCGATTGACAATCCCCGGCTGCATGCCAATCTCAATCCTGTAGCAATGAAGAGGTCGCCGATGCCGCAGGTCGAGATTTATACCAAGATGATGTGCCCTTATTGCGTGCGCGCCAAGCGGCTGCTTGACGAGAAGGGCGTCGATTTCCAGGAATATGACATCACCCTTGGCGGCCCGAAACGTGCGGAAATGCTGGAGCGTTCCAATGGGGGCTATACCGTGCCCCAGATATTCATCGACGGGCGTCACATCGGCGGATCGGATGATCTGGCCGCTCTGGACAGTTCAGGCAAGCTCGATCCCTTGCTGAAGTCCTGAGTTTCATGCGCGCGGCCATTCTTCAGATGACGAGCGGAACCGACCCGCTGCCCAACGCCCAGGCGATTGTCGATGCCGTACATGCTGCAAAGGCCCAGGGCGCGGACATCCTGTTCACCCCGGAAATGGCGGGCCAGCTCGACCGGGATCGCAAGCGCGCCGCCGCTACGCTGACCAATGAAGCGGGGAACCTGGTACTCGCCCACATAAGGGAAGCGGCGGCAAAAGCGGGCCTGTGGGTGCATATCGGCTCGCTGGCGCTGAAGGATGAGCGCACCGATGGCCGCTGGAGCAACCGCAGCTTCGTCATTGACGGCAGCGGCGCCATCCGCGCCCGCTATGACAAGATCCACCTTTTCGACGTCGATATCGCCACCGGGGAAAGCTGGCGGGAATCATCGGTCTATGGACCGGGCGAGCGGGTCGTGGCGGTCGATACGCCGTGGATGCGCCTTGGCCTCAGCATCTGTTACGACCTGCGTTTCCCCGATCTCTACCGCTCGCTGAGCAATGCGGGAGCCAACCTCCTGCTGGTGCCGTCCGCTTTTACCGTGCCGACGGGTCAGGCGCATTGGCACGTCCTGCTGCGGGCGCGGGCGATCGAGGCAGGCTGTTTCGTCATCGCCCCCGCCCAGACCGGCCGCCATCAGGACGGCCGGGAAACCTTCGGTCATTCATGTGCGGTTGATCCCTGGGGTGATATTTTATTGGATATGGGGACTGAAACAGGCCTTGCCTTGACCGATATAGCAATGGAAAGGGTCATCGAGGTACGTTCGCGCATTCCCGCGCTTGCGAACCGGCGCGCCATTCCGGATGAAGTTGAAATACAATGATCGTATTTGACCTGAAATGCTATGATCGCGGCCATGTTTTCGAGGGCTGGTTCGGTTCGAACGCCGACTATGAAAAGCAACGCGCCAGCGGCATGATCGCTTGCCCGGTGTGCGGCGATACGCAAGTGCGCAAGGCCGTGATGAGCCCGGCTGTGGGGCCAAAGTCGAACCAGGGCGGCAGGACAGGCCGCGTTGTCCAGGCTCCGGCCAGTCCCGAAGCAACCGGCAATGCCCACGGCGTGGCGCTCGCCAATACGCCGTCCAGCGCGGAAATGGAAAAGATGCGGTCGCTGATTACCGCGCTTGCGGAAGTCCAGACCAAAATTCTGGCGAAATCCGAATGGGTCGGCCGCGAGTTTGCCGATCGGGCGCGGGCCATGCATTATGGCGAGGAGCCGCACAAGCAGATCCATGGCGAAGTCGCATCGGATGAGGCGCGCGCCCTTCTGGAAGAAGGCGTCGAGGTCGCGCCCCTGCCGCTGCCGATCATTCCCCCGGAAATTCAGAACTGAGAATGCCCGTTGTGCGCCGCCAGATAGGGCGGCCCTTGAGAACCCGGAAAACCCTGGCAGCGTGATTGTGGGGTAATCTTGCTGCCAGGGGTCTTCCACCGGGAATATCAATGGGGGCAAAGATATCCCGCCGCCAAATATATTGGGGGCAATCTTCCTATAGCAGATAATGGTTAACAATCTGCTGACACCAACCGACAGTAATACCAAGCTGCATTAAGAATGACCTGTATGGGTGGTGAGCGGACATTAGCTCCTCCCCCCACGGGGAGGGGGACC
>CBHCMH010000163.1:0-5220 GCA_965974445.1 uncultured Rhizorhapis sp. | reverse complement strand
TTGCCCCGCCAATATGTCCGAGAACCAGAAGAGCCTATCGCGCCAGCGCGGTCCCTCTGGAAACATCAGGCCGCTCATGCCGCGGATCGATTCGAAATCCATATGCGGCTCTCCGTTCCTAACGAAGCCCCAGCCGCACAGCCACGAAGCGCCTGACCTCGTCCAAACCACGTTGAAACAGCGCAAGGTCGTCGGCTACCAGCCCATTGGGGCGGTAGATGGGCCGGATGGACCATAATATTGTACGTATCAGCATGATCCCGCGTCAGGCGACGGCCGGGATGATCTTGAGCTGCTGGAACCGGCGCGTATATTTCCGGAACATCTCCGCCGTATCCATGCAGTCGTGAAAGCCCGCCTGACGGATTTTGATAGTGCTGGAGAGGCCGTAACGGACCACATCGGCGGGATCGAGCGGATAGGTCCAGCCTCCACCCACCGCAAGCGATTCGCCCAGCAATGCGTCCAGATCCTCAGGCGCTTTCAACCCGTATTTGCGCACCATGCCGGGCCATAGATGCGCCAGAGTGCGAACCTCCTCCGCAATGTCGAACGGCCGGGGCGCGGCCAGCTCCATGGCCAGTTCCTCCGCCACGATGGGAAATGCGTCGTGCAGCGAAAAGACGTCGCCGTTGACGAGGTTGAACGCCTCGTTGCGCGCATTCTCCGCCCCGGCCGCCCAGTCGAGCCCCTGCGCGAGAAGGTCGGCGTCGGCGATATCGGTTATCATGCTGGCCCCATCCGGCACGAGGAGGGGCAGCCCCGCCTCCTTGCGGAGCGCCGCGAACAGGGCGAGCACCAGGAAGGTGTTCATGTTCGCGCCCACCGCCTCGCCGACGATCATGCCCGGCCGGATAATCGTCCACGCCCAGGACGCGCCCTGCTGCTTCGCCCGGATATAGTCCTCATGTTGGTGATAGAAATTTTCTTGGTCTATGCGCGGGAGTGATTCCTTGTAGGGCATGGGCGGCGTGCGCTCGATGAGATGCGAGCCATAGGCCTTGAAGCCATGGACGAGCCCGATGTGGCGAAAGCCGTGCGCGGTGGACAGGATCGGATCGACCACGTTGCGCAGCATCGCCATGTTCCTGGCGTACTGCTCGGGGTCGCGCCATCCGGCGATCATGTTCCCTTGCTGCTCGTTGACGGCACAATAGGCGATATGGGTCACGCCCGGCATCGCGGCGAAGATCTCGGCGCATTTCTCACCGTCCAGCAGGTCGAGCGGGATATGCTCGACATGGTCGGGACAGAATAGCGGCCGCCGCCGCGAAACGGCCGTGACCTTCCAGCCGGGCTTGGCGGCAAAATGCTTGAGCGCCGCCGAACCGGCCAGACCCGATGCACCGATGATGAGGATTTCAGGCATCCGCTGTGCTCGCAAGTGAAAGCCGTTCCCGCGGCGATCCGTCGTCAGCCATGATAGCCTCCGTCAACCCGTACGACCTCCGCGTTCATATACGCGCCGTCCTCGGACGCGATCATCGCGATGATGCTGGCGATGTTCTCCGGCGAGCCATAGACCCCATCCGGCCGCGACAGATGCGCGAAGAGCGACATGTCCGCGCCCTCCGGAAACCCGCCGGCCCCCATGGCGTCGGTCATCGGGGTGGCGATCCCGCCGGGCGCGACCGCGTTTACGCGCACGCCGCGCTTGATATACTCCCAGCCCAACGTGTGAGTCAGCGCGGCCACCCCGCCCTTGCTGGCGGCATAGGCCGCCATGTAGGGATGGCCGAAATAAGCTGAGGTGGAAGCGGTATTCACGATGTTGCCCTTCGATTCGAGGAGATAGGGCAGCGCCTCGCGGCAGCACAGAAAGGTGCCGACCAGATTGATCTGGAGGATGCGGACGAAGTCCTCCAACGTCTCCTCCGCGCTGTGCACCGCGCGCAGCACGCCGGCGACATTGATCAGCACGTCGAGCTTGCCCTGGCGTTCCGCGAACCCGGCGAAAGCGCTTTTGATCGCCGCCTCGTCGGTGATCGATGCCACTACGGTCTCCACCCGACCTGCCTGACCCGCCGCGCTACGTGCCTGATCGGCTGATTCGGCCAGCGCGTCCACGTTGACGTCCACCGCGAGGAGGGTCGCGCCCTCGCTCGCCAGCCGGGCGAGCATCGCCCGTCCGATGCCGGTGGCGGCGCCGGTGACGATCGCCACCTTGTCCACGAACCTTGCTGCGCTGCTCATCAACTTCCCTCCATCGTCCTCTGCGTCATTCTTCGGGTGCGACGCTGAACCCCACTGTCTGCCCGCCGTCCGCGAGCACGACCGAACCGGTCATGAAGCTGGCCGCATCCGACAGCATGAAGCAGGCGACCTCCGCGATTTCGCTCGGGTCAGCCATCCGCTGCAACGGCACCTTCTTGGCGATGAAGGATTCCAGCGAGGGATCGCGCTCGATGGCGACGGCGGCGATCTCGGTCTTCACGCCGCCGGGGCACAGGCAGTTTATCCGGATGCCCTCCCTCGCATATTCGAGCGCCGCCGACTTGGTCAGACCGACGATCGCATGCTTGGTCGCCGCATAGATCGCGAGATAGCCCGACCCCGCGATGCTGGCGGTGGAGCCGGTGTTCAAGATTACGCCCTTGCGGGCCGGCCGCATGAGGCGCAGCTCGTGCCGCATGCATTCGACCGTGCCATAGAGGTTGGTCTCGATCAGCGAGCGGACCTCCGCATCGGTCGTGTCGCTCAACGCCTTGAAGTCGTTGGTGATACCGGCGTTGTTGAAGGCCGCATCCAGCCTTCCGAACGACGACTGGATACGGTCGAAGCCAGCGGCGACGCTGGCGGCGTCGGCGACATCCATCTGGACGAACGTCGCCTCACCACCCGCGCTGCGGATATGATCGACGGTGCCCTCGGACTGCGCCGCCCGGCGCGCGGCGACCAGGACGTGTGCGCCCCGGTCGCCAAGCATGATCGCCGCCGCCTTGCCGATGCCGGCGCTTGCCCCCGTGACCAGCACGACCTTTCCGTCGAACCTGTTCATCCGTCCTCTCCCACTTAGACCTTCGGCCGGTTCAGCCCACAGACGGGTAGGACACGGCCGAGACGATGCTGATGCATGATGCGGTAAAGCCGCCCTCGACGGGGAGGACCGACCCGGTGACGTAGCTCGATTCATCGGAGCACAGCCAGACGGTGGCGGCCGCGATCTCCTCCTCCCTGCCGAAACGCTTCATGGCGATTGCTTCGCGCATCGGGCTCAGCACCGATTCGTCGTTGTTGGTCAGCATCGGCGTGGCAATCGCGCCGGGGGCCACGCTGTTTACGCGAATGCCCTTGTCGGCATATTCCAGCGCCGCCGCCCGCGTCAGGCCGACCGCCGCGTGCTTGGCCGCCGAATAGGCGCTGAAGAACGCGAAGCCGTTGATCGCCGATCCCGACGTCACGTTGACGATCGAGCCGCCGCCATTCTCCAGCATCGCCTGTATCTGATACTTCATCGACAGGAACACGCCGCGGGCGTTTACCGCGAAATCGTCCTCATATTCCTGCAGCGTCAGCTTGTGCATGTAATTGGGCACGTGTGCGACGCCAGCCACATTGGCGGCGAAATCGAGCCGACCGTAGGCGGAGACCGCCATTTCGACCATCCGGCGCGTATCCTCCTCGATCGAGACGTCGGCGAGGCAGGCGAGCGCCGTCCCCCCGGCCGCCTGGATCTCGGCGACGGTGCGGTCGATCTTGCTCTGCGTCCGGCCGACCACGACGACCTTGGCGCCGTCGCGCGCGAAGCGGAGCGCGATGCCATGACCCATGCCCTGCCCGCCACCGGTGACGAGCGCGACGCCGTCCTTCAGCTTTGCCATTTCAAATCCTCTCTCTATTTCTTGCCAGACTGGACGACCCGCCTGCTCCGGGCCAGTTGAAAATCAGGATCAGCGCTCCAGCGGAACGTCGAAAGCCTTCAGATAATCTCCGCTGATCCGGTCGATGTCGGCCTCGGTCATGCCGATGTCCGCCAGTGAATACTGATGATGCTTGCGCCCGGATCGCTCGCTCGAATCATTGGCGAGCCAGGCTTCCATCGCCGCCGCGCGGTCTTCGCAGAAATCGAGGCTGAGCCGCGAATAGATGGATCGCACAGTGCCGATCGGATCGGCCCGGAAATCGAGGAAGCGCACATCGACGAACCGCTCCGCCATGCCGGGCCGTTGCCGGAACTCGAGCGCTTTTTCCCAGGTGTCGTCATAATCGCCGACGATGCTCTTTTCGCCCGGCGCAGCGGCGGCGAATTTGCTGTGCAGCACGGTCGCCATGTTGGCGATCGACGGATAGATCTTGGCCGTGTCGCGATGACAATGAATGAACATGGCGTCGGGGAAGACCTCGACAATCTCTTCAAGGAAGCGCACGTGCAGGGGGGTCTTCAGCACCCACCGGCGCGGCGGCAGCCCATGCTGCAGGTATTTGAGGAAATCGCGCTGTTCACGATAGATCGCGCGGAAGTCCTGCCGGAACAAGACCTCCTGATAGGTCGGCAGTTCGGCAAGGGCGGTGAACGTCGCCGAGGCCAGAAGCAGCTCCCAGAAGAACAGGCATTCCTCCGCGCGGTCGGCACCCATGGGGTGGACGCCCAGCCAGTCGTCGTCGAGCAGGCCGAGGTCGCCGAGCCGTTCCTGACACTTGGTCTCACGCAGACCACGGGCGAAAGCATCGTCGGCGCGCGGAGAGGGATAGTGCATCTCGAACAGGCGCGGCGCGCGGTTCAGGGGGTCGGACCCCAGCAAGTTATGGAGGAAGGTCGTGCCCGAACGCGGCAGGCCCAGGATGAAGATCGGCGCCTTGACCGTCTCGTCGCGCCATCCCGGATGGCGCTTGCGATCGGCGACATATTTGAGGCGTGAGGTCAGGATATCCATCAGGAAGCGGTAGAACCGCACCTCCCCGCGCGGATGCAGGTTCGAGGGCTGGTTGAGATCATTGACGAAAGTGGTCAGCAGGCGCTCGGGCGTGCCGACATGGTCGAGCGCCCAGTCATCGAGCGCGGTTTCGATTTCGGCGGTGCGCATCAGTTCCGCTGCGCTTGGCAAGGACATGGATCGCTCCCTTTCAAATGCCGTACATGCGGCGAATGCCCGCGCCTCGCGCGGTCACGATGGCGCGCCGCTCCTCGGACGAGACCTTCGGCGAGGCGGCATGGAGATGGTTCGATAGGTCGGCAAGCTTCACCTTCTTGACGGCTGGTTCGGGCACCGGGTCGCACCA
>CBHCMH010000162.1:0-5224 GCA_965974445.1 uncultured Rhizorhapis sp. | reverse complement strand
CCTTCCTGGCTGAACTGGCGATGCTCACGCCGGGCGATCTGGTGGTTCATGTCGATCACGGCATCGGCCGCTATGAGGGGCTGACGTCGATCCCCGTCGGCAACAGCCCGCATGATTGCGTTGCGCTGGAATATGCCGGCGGCGACAAGCTTTATGTCCCGGTCGAAAATATCGACGTCCTCTCCCGCTACGGCAATGACCATGACGGGGTGATGCTCGACAAGCTCGGCGGGGAGGCCTGGCAGCGGCGCAAGGCAAGGATGAAGGAGCGCATCCGCGAAATCGCGGGCGAGCTTTTGAAAACCGCCGCCGAACGCGCGCTTCGCCCCGGCCAGGTGGCAGAGCCCGACAGTGGCGGCTATCCCGCCTTTATCGACCGCTTCCCCTATCAGGAAACCGAGGATCAGGACCGCGCCATTGCCGACGTGCTCGACGATCTGGCGGCGGGCAAGCCGATGGACCGGCTGGTGTGCGGCGATGTCGGCTTCGGCAAGACCGAAGTTGCCCTGCGAGCCGCCTTCGTCGCCGCCATGGCCGGAATGCAGGTCGCGCTGATCGGCCCCACCACCCTGCTCGCGCGCCAGCACCACATGAATTTCGAGGAACGGTTCAAGGGCTTTCCCCTCAAAGTGGGCCGCCTCTCCCGCATGGTCGGCGCGAACGAGGCAAAGGCCGTGAAGGAAGGGTTGGCGGACGGCACGCTGGACATTGTCGTCGGCACCCACGCCCTGCTATCAAAAGGACTTGAATTCAAGCGCTTGGGACTCGTCATTGTGGACGAGGAACAACGCTTCGGCGTGGTCCACAAGGAGCGGCTGAAACAGCTCAAGGCCGATGTACACGTCCTGACCCTCACCGCCACCCCCATTCCCCGCACGCTGCAGATGGCGATGTCGGGCCTGCGCGAATTGTCGGTCATCCAGACTCCCCCGGTCGATCGGCTCGCGGTGCGCACTTATGTCATGCCCTGGGATCCTGTGGTGGTGCGCGAAGCGTTGCTGCGCGAGCATTATCGCGGCGGGCAAAGCTTCTTCGTCGCGCCACGCATTACCGACCTGACCGAAATCGAGGAATATCTGCGCATGCACATTCCCGAAATCCGCTATGTCGTCGCCCATGGCCAGATGGCACCTAGCCAAGTCGAGGAACGCATGTCGGCCTTTTACGACAAGCGTTATGACGTGCTGCTGTCCACCACCATCGTCGAAAGTGGGCTGGACATCCCAAGCGCCAACACCCTCATCATCCACCGCGCCGACCGTTTCGGCCTCGCCCAGCTTTACCAGCTGCGCGGCCGCGTGGGACGGGCAAAGACGCGCGCTTACGCCTATCTGACCACGCCCGCGGACCGGCTGATGACCGAAACGGCGGAAAAGCGCCTGAAAGTCCTCTCCGACCTCGACACGCTGGGCGCGGGGTTCCAGCTCGCCAGCCACGACCTCGACATTCGCGGCGCGGGCAATCTGGTCGGCGACGAGCAATCCGGCCATATCAAGGAAGTCGGCTTCGAACTTTACCAGTCGATGCTGGAAGAGGCGATCATGGATGCGAAGCTGGGCGGCACCGGAATTACGCCGCGTGAGAGCTTCTCGCCGCAAATCACTGTAGATGCACCGATAATGATCCCGGAGGACTATGTCCCCGACCTGGACCTGCGCATGGGCCTTTACCGCCGGATGAACGATCTGGAGGACCGCCAGGGCATCGAAGCCTTCGCCGCCGAACTCATCGACCGCTTCGGCAAGCTGCCCGACCCCACGGAAAATCTGCTGCGGGTGATCGAGATCAAGATGCACTGCGTAAAGGCCGCCGTCGCCAAGATCGACGTCGGACCAAAGGGCGCGCTGGTGACTTTCCACAATGACAGCTTCCCCAACCTGCCCGGCCTCATCGCCTATGTGCAGCGCCTGAACGGCGTCGCCAAACTGCGCCCCGACAACAAACTCGTCATCACCCGCGCCTGGGGCGACCCCAAGGCCCGCATCAATGGCGCGCTGCAATTGTCAAAGGGCCTAGCGAAGGCAGCGGGGTAACCACGTAACTCCCGCTGTCGGAACAAGGCGAGGCATGGCGCCCAGCCTCGTTCCCTTCCCCCGTGCAGTTTACCGCGTGAGCTTTTCCAGCTTCACCAACAATATGTCATTGGTCCGAAGCGGGATGCTGCGGCGCACGCTCCCATCCGCCCCAATCTTGACGGTCCGGTCGATTTCCGGGGCGTCTCTGGTCTGATCCTGCAGAATGGCGATCTGCTTGGGGGTCAGCTTGTCGGGCCGGCCCCATTCCATATACCGGGTATAGGGATCATTGGCCTTGTAGCCGGTGCGATAGACACGCAGCCTGTAATTGCCCGGCTTGAGCGAAGACAGGTTCAGTTCGACCGGAGCCAGCTTCGCGGCTGGGTGGATTTTGGTGTAAAAGGGGCGATTGCTCTCCTTCTGATCGGGAATCGTATAGTTCCAGATTACCCCCGCGAAATTGTCCCCCTCGCGCGTCAGCCAGGATTCCTGATCGTTGTTGCGCAATTCCTGCGAGCCAAGCGCGTTCAGATATTTATAGGCGAAGAAGGAGGATTTGCGGATACCTTCCCGGTTGACGAGGCCAAAGCCGCCATGGAATGGCGTGGGCGGCGGGCCGGCTTCCTCGAACAAGTCGGAATAGACCCAGTAGCTCATCGACTGGGCGTCCGTTTCGGTCCCCTTTAGCTTGTTGAGGATGAAGGGGGCGCTCAGATAGGCGTCGTGAATGGGATCGCGCGGATTGTAGCTGGTGCTCCATTCCGTGATATAGAGCGGCAAGCCGGGCTTGGATGACGCCTCGATCTCGCCGCGTACCTTCCTGATATCGCCAATCACCGCGTCGCGATCGGGCACCAGCTTGTTGTCGCCCTCGCCCTTTTCGTCGAAGAAGCCTCCGGCCACGCCATAGGTATGGGTGGCGATGAAATCGACTGGCACCTTGCTCGCTTCGGCATGAGCAATGAATTCGGGCACCCATCCCGCACCCGCGGTCGCCGGGCCGCCGACCTTCAGTGCTGGGTTCACGGCCCGGATGGCCTTTACCGTGACGTCATAGAGCTGGAAGTAGCTCTTCTGGTCGCCATTTGTCCAAAAGCCATCGAGGTTGGGCTCATTCCACACCTCGAAGCGCCAGCTCTCCACCTCATTCCTGCCGAAATTGGCTTCCAGATTCTGGACGAAGGCGGTGATAAAATCGGACCATTTGCCCCAATCCTTTGGCGGTGACCCGTTGGCCTTCCAGTAAAAGATGGTGCGGCTGTCCGATGCCAGATCCTTCGGCATGAAGCTCACTTCGATCATCGGCTTGAAACCAGCCTTCAGCACTTCGCGATAAACCTGGTTCACCCGATCGAAATTATAATAGGGCCGCCCGTCAATCTCGCGGTATGGATCGGTGTGGTCTGAGAAAATGCCGTGAAAACGTATATATTTGAAACCTATCTCGTCCTGCACGAGCCGCATATGGTCCTGATTTTCCTTGCGCAGCAACACGGCGCCATGTTCTGAACCGACACAATCTTGCCAGGCTGTGCTCATGGGACCCGCGATTGCATTCATGTCGGCGGTGATTGTGCGGGCATCCTTTGCCTGTGCCTGTGCCTGTGCCAGGGGCAACGACAGAGTCGCCGTCATGGCTGCTGCCAACATTGTTCTGGAGAGAAATTTCATCAAGCACTATCCTTCGTCCGTCTTGGCCGAGTACAGGCGATTATCGCCAGACCGAAGCGGGATATGGGACGGCAACCGCCTACACCGCACCCATTCGGAATGTGAGGCTCGACTGGCCACGCGCTGTTGGAAAGCCTTGCACCCTGTCCTCTTCAACCGTTGTTGGCCGGCAATGCCGACATTTTGCCCTGCCAACGTTCTCGTGGCGCTGACGGCATCAATGGTAGCGCTACCTATCTGCAAATACAAGGCTCTGGCATAACCAAAGCTAAATTTCATATTTGCATATCACACTCATATTTGGAATATATGGCTCGGCGATCCGCGGACTGGGTTTTCACGCGACAGCCGGCGATCTGCGGGTGCATGACAGAACAGGTACAGTCCCAGAATCGCACGGGACGGAGATGAGAGGAAGGAAGGCGAATGGCCGGTTTCAGCAAGCGGGAAATTCTGGGCGGTGCGGCAGTCGTGGCGTGCGGGCTGAGTGCGGCGGCGCGCGCAAAGACGGACGTAGCGGGCACCGAAGCCCCACCTTCCATTCTGCCAGGACGGTTCAATTCCAGTGTGGCGTCGCTGAAAGGCTTTGAAACGCCCGCCTGGTTTCGCGATGCCAAATTCGGTATCTGGTCGCATTGGGGACCGCAGGCCGTTCCGCGCCAGGGCGATTGGTATGCCCGCTTCATGTATGTTCCGGGCCACCCCCATTATGAGCATCATGTCAAGAATTACGGCCATCCCACTGAATTCGGCTACAAGGACATCCTTCCGCTCTGGAAAGCCGAAAAGCTCGATCCAGACTCGCTCATGAAAAAATATGCCGCCGCCGGAGCGAAATATTTCGTTTCGATGGGCGTGCATCACGACAATTTCGACCTGTGGCGGTCGGTCCATCATCGCTGGAATGCAACGGCAGTCGGACCCAAGCGCGACATCGTGGGCGACTGGCAGAAGGCCGCGCGCGCGCACGGCCTGCGTTTTGGCGTGTCCGAGCATCTGGGCGCCAGCTACACCTGGTGGCATCCCAATCATCTTTATGACCAGTTCTGGCCGAAGCTGGGCATCGCCTATGACGGCGCCGATCCCAAATACGCGGACCTGTATCACGACAATCGTGACGAGCCGTTCCGCAACTCGCCGCAAAGCTGGTACACGACAAATCGCGCCTTCCAACAGGCATGGTTCCGCCGCATTCGCGACCTGGTCGATAGCTACCAGCCCGATCTTCTCTATTCCGACGGTGGCCTGCCCTTCGGAGAGGTCGGCCGGTCGCTGGTCGCGCATTATTACAATCGCAGCATCGCGCGGTCAGGGAAACTGGACGCCGTCTATACCTGCAAGGATACGGGCTCGGGCGAATTTCACAGGGAAGCGTCTGTTCAGGATGTCGAGCGGGGCGTGCTCAAGGGCATCAATCCCTTGCCGTGGCAGACCGACACGTCGAATGGCGACTGGTTCTTCAGCGAAACGCATGGCTACAAGACCTCTGCCCAGGTCATCACCATGCTGGCGGATATCGATGTCGGCACCGGCATCCA
>CBHCMH010000161.1:0-5237 GCA_965974445.1 uncultured Rhizorhapis sp. | reverse complement strand
TACATGCCGGTGATGCCCTTCATGAAATCGCGGCGGGCCTCCCATGCGGTCGCATCGACCCGCGCCGCCACCGCTGCGTATGCTTCGGTCACGAACCAGTGTACCTTGCGCCCCATCACGCTGGAAAGCACCTTTCGCGCTGACTGATGATGGCTGGGGTTCTGCCGAAGTAGGCGTCAACGGGCGTCACATGGGATTTTTAACGAATTGCGCGGGTCACCTATTTCATTATGCCACCTTCTGAAGGATCGGGTGGCCGGGTGGGCACAGCCCGGTCACCCACTTCCCAAATAGAAGGGGCTCCCTGCGCATGGCAGGAAGCCCCTTTCCTCGTGTCAGCTTTTTTACCTTACGCCGCCAATTTCCGCAGCACGTAGGGCAATATCCCGCCGTTCAGGAAATATTCCAGCTCGTTCGCCGTATCGATGCGGCACAGCGCCTGGAACGTCTCGGTCTTCCCGTCGGCCCGTGCGATGATGACATCGACCATCTGCCGGGGCTTCAAGGCGGCGACATGCTGGATCGTGAAGGTCTCATCGCCCGTCAGGCCCAGCGTCTTGCGATCCACGCCCTCGGGGAACTGCAAGGGCAGCACGCCCATGCCCACCAGGTTGGAGCGGTGGATACGCTCGAAGCTTTCGGCGATCACCGCGCGCACGCCCAGCAGGTTGGTGCCCTTCGCCGCCCAGTCGCGCGACGAGCCGGTGCCATATTCCTTGCCCGCAATGACGACCAGCGGCGTGCCGTCCGCCTTGTGGCGCATGGCCGCGTCATAGATCGGCAGAACTTCGCCATCATATTTTGTCATGCCGCCTTCGACGCCGTCCAGTATCTCGTTCTTGATGCGGATATTGGCGAAGGTGCCGCGCATCATGACTTCGTGGTTGCCGCGACGCGCGCCATAGCTGTTGAAATCGGCCTGGCTCACCTGATGCTCCATCAGATAAGCACCCGCAGGCGAGGCCGCCTTGATCGAACCGGCCGGGCTGATGTGGTCGGTGGTGATCGAGTCGGCAAAGATCGCCAACGGCTTGGCCTCGATGATGTCGCTGACCGGCGCCGGGGTCATGCTCATGCCTTCGAAATAGGGCGGGTTGGCGACATAGGTGCTGCCAGCGCGCCACGAATAGGTGTCGGAGCCGGTAACGTCGATGGCTTTCCACTTGTCGTCGCCGTCGAACACATTGGCATAGCGCGCCTTGAACATATTGCTGTCAATCGCCGCGTCCATGACCGAACGGATTTCGTCGTTCGAAGGCCAGATGTCCTTCAGATACACGTCCGCGCCGTCCGAACCCTGACCGATGGGCGTTTCGACGAAATCGGTCGTGACCGTGCCCTTGAGCGCATAAGCCACCACCAGCGGCGGCGAGGCGAGGAAGTTGGCACGCACATCGGGCGACACGCGGCCTTCGAAATTGCGGTTGCCCGACAGGACGGAGGCGGCAACAATGTCATTGCCGTTGATCGCCTTGCTGATCGGCGGAGCGAGCGGCCCCGAATTGCCGATGCAGGTGGTGCAGCCATAGCCGACCAGGTTGAAGCCGATCTTGTCGAGATATTCGGTGAGCCCAGCCTTGTTCAGATAATCGGTCACGACCTGCGATCCGGGCGCCAGCGAGGTTTTCACCCAGGGCTTGGGCGTCAGGCCCTTCTCGACCGCTTTCTTGGCGACAAGACCGGCAGCCACCAGCACGCTGGGGTTCGAGGTATTGGTGCAACTCGTGATCGCCGCGATCACGACGTCGCCGTCGCCGATATCGTGGCCCTTGCCTTCAACCGGCACCCGCGCGGCGGCGGTTTTCTTGTAGACCTTCTCCAGATCGGCGTTGAACACGTCATCGACCTGGCTGAGGATCACCTTGTCCTGCGGCCGCTTGGGTCCGGCAAGGCTCGGCTGCACCGTACCCATGTCCAGTTCCAGCGTATCGGTGAACACGGGATCCGCGGCGTCGGCGTGCAGCCAGAAGCCCTGCTCCTTGGCATAGGCTTCGGTCAGCGCCACCTGCTCGTCGGTGCGGCCAGTGAGGCGCATATAGTCCAGCGTCTTGTCGTCGATCGGGAAGAAGCCGCAGGTCGCGCCATATTCGGGCGCCATGTTCGCAATCGTCGCGCGGTCGGCCAGCGACAATGCGCCGACGCCGGGGCCGTAGAATTCGACGAAGCTCCCCACCACGCCCTTGGCGCGCAGCATCTGCGTCACGGTCAGCACCAGGTCGGTCGCGGTAATGCCCTCGGCCAGCGCGCCGGTCAGCTTGAAGCCGACGACTTCGGGGATGAGCATGGAGACCGGCTGGCCCAGCATTGCGGCTTCCGCTTCAATGCCGCCCACGCCCCAGCCGAGCACGCCCAGGCCGTTGATCATCGTCGTGTGGCTGTCGGTGCCGACGCAGGTGTCGGGATAAGCCACCGTCGCGCCCGACGCATCGGTAGACGTCCACACCGCCTTCGCGATATTCTCCAGGTTCACCTGATGACAGATGCCGGTGCCGGGAGGCACCACCTTGAAATTGTCGAGCGCCTTCGAACCCCATTTCAGGAACTCATAGCGTTCCGCATTGCGCTGATATTCCAGCTCCACATTGTCATGGAACGCCTTGGGCGTGCCGAATTCGTCCACCATGACCGAGTGGTCGATGACGAGATGCACGGGAACCAGCGGGTTGATCTTGGTTGCGTCCGCGCCCAGCGCGTTCATCGCGTCGCGCATGGCAGCAAGATCGACGACGCAGGGAACGCCGGTGAAATCCTGCATCAGTACGCGCGCCGGGCGATACTGGATCTCGCGTTCGGAACGGCGATCCTTCTGCCAGTCGATAATCGCCTGAATATCCTCGACCGTAACGGTGTTGCCGTCCTCGAAGCGCAGCAGGTTTTCCAGCAGCACCTTCATGGAAAAGGGCAGGCGCGACACGTCGCCCAGTTTCGCCGCCGCTTTCTTCAGCGAATAATAACCGATGCTCTTTCCGCCGACATTCAGCGTATCCCGCGTGCCGAGCGTGTCCTGTCCGATAGCAGTCATGATGCGAAAACCTTTCACAGCGTCGGGCGAGCGCTTCATGCCGTCCCGACCGGGTTGGTGTGGCGACGCCAGGGGGATTCGGATCAGGTTTGTGGAAAGAGGCCCCGTTGCATTTCCACCCCCAGCCGCTGGCACCGGCTCGAATGAGTCCCGCGCGCCTTAGCAAGGGTTGGGGAAGTTGGGAAGCGGGGAAAAGGAGGTGGCCGACTGTGGCCCCAAGGCCGCATCACCGGAAAAGGAGCAACCCCTACCCCCTACCCCCCGCCCGCCTCAATCCGGCTTACCCGGAATTGCCCTGTCGTCAGTCCATGCCCTCCGGTACATTGGTGGATATTGCGCGCGGGGAAAGCCCCGAAACTTGCGGGTCGGGCCGTAATATCCGGTGGTTGCCAATGCGGCGGCGGCCTGATTTTATCGCGGTAGGAACTCCGATCACCGCGCGTCGTTATCTGTGAAGGTACGAAGGGAGGGACCAGATCATGCATCCCGATATTGTCCAGAATAGAACGCACAAGGCCACGTTCGATCCGTTTTTGCGCGGCTATCACATCATGTACCGTATCCATGAACATAATCACTGCCCAGGCTGTGGGCACAGCCATTGGATCGTCGGCCGGTTGCTGGCCGAGTGCGCCTTTTGCGGCACCGCCCTGCCGCTCGAATGCCATGCGGGCGGCCTTGGCGGCCAGCCGCGCTTTGCCGCCCCCCGTCAAGTGGATCAAATGACCGCCTGACAGCATGCATCGGTGCGGCGCGCCACGCAGTCTGTTGCACCGCACCCAAAATTGGTCCGAAACGGAGTTGGGGTTACTCTTCTCCGGATCGGACTCGTATACACCCGTTTCGGCCCCCGATCCGGACCATTGAGTATCTGACGCTACCGAAACGATAGGCGGCGGCTGGCCATTCTTTTCACATACTCCTGTAATTGCTCGCGCATTTTCTCCATAATGGAGAAAAGCGGATAGCGACGCGGCACTGCTTTGCGCTCATAAGGGCGGCGAACAAAAGCAGCACAGGAGGCAGCAAGTGGACGAACAGGGGACGGTAGGCAGGGTCACCGGAAACAGTACACATCTTTCTGCAAGTGCGGCATTGGAAACGGCGCTCGCTGCCTCCTACGACCGCCGCCCCTCCGCCCTGGTAATGTGCGATGAGGCGGACCAACGGACTGTGCTGGAGCGCATGACGCAAGCCGCGGGGGCGCGGCTGTTGGCGGGATTGGATGTAGAAACCGGCCTGGAGCGCCTCGACATGATCGCCTCCGTCCGCCTGCTGGTCGTGCACGCGAGCACCAGCGGCGGCGCATACACCCGTTTGCTCGCCCGGTTGGAACAGCTGGCAGATAGCGATGGCACGACCGCCTTGCTGGCTGTCACGCCTGCCCTTCTTGACGAGGCGTTCGGCGCGATCAGTTCGCCCCGGATACAGATTTTGTGCGACGCGCCGGAAAGTGAGATCGCGGGCGCGCTGGCGCTCGCGGTGCAGCCGCCCGTGCCGCTGGCGCTCCATGACATTGGCCGGGAAAGCGAGGCGATCCGCTTGCAACGGCTGTCGGAGGAGGTGAGCCGGATCGCGCGCACGCTCGCCAGCCTTTCGGGCCAAGGCGATTCGACGGCGCTCTTCTCGACGGATGGCGACAGCCTTGCAGAACCCGGCGGCGGCTATACGGGCGAACCGGGCATCGATATGCCTCGCGCCCGCTCATCCGCGCCGATCACCGCCCGGGATATTCGCGACATGCTCCGTTTGCGCCGCCTGCGCGACCAGTTCTTTCCCGGAGAAATGTTTGCCGATCCGGCGTGGGACATGTTGCTGGACCTGATGGCCGCGCGGCTTTCGGGGCAGCGCGTGTCGGTCTCCAGCCTCTGCATCGCAGCGGCCGTCCCCGCCACCACTGCCTTGCGCTGGATTCGCGCGCTGACCGACAATGGCCTCTTTCTGCGTCAGGCGGACCCCGCCGACGGCCGCCGCGTCTTCATCGCATTGTCCGAAAAGGCGGCAGACGCCATGACCAACTTCTTCACCGCCGCCAAACGGGGCGGAAAGGCGATGCTGGTCTGAAGCGGGTCACGCATCCCACACGTTACCCGCTTGACCCCCGCCGCGAATCCCCTATTAGGCGGGGTCCCGGACAAGGGCGATTAGCTCAGTTGGTAGAGCGCCTCGTTTACACCGAGGATGTCGGCAGTTCGAGCCTGTCATCGCCCACCAT
>CBHCMH010000160.1:0-5260 GCA_965974445.1 uncultured Rhizorhapis sp. | reverse complement strand
CCACCCGAACAGCGAATCAATTCCAAAGAAGAACAGGCCCAGCATGGTCGTCATGATCACCACCATGATGGTGGTCACCACCGTTTCCCGACTCGTCGGCCAAACGATCTTGCTCGCTTCGGCGCGGACTTGGCGGACGAACTCGCCGGGGGATGCTTTGGCCACCTGATCTCAACCCGTTCAAAACAATACAAAAAACGCCGAAACCAAAAGCCGCAGCCGGTCTTTCAACCGGAGCGGCTATGACCTCGTTCAAATTTCCTTGCGGCCCTTACCCCCAAAGGGGTGCGGTTGCAAGTTTTTGGCAGGAGTGGAGGGACTCGAACCCCCGGCATTCGGTTTTGGAGACCGACGCTCTACCAGCTGAGCTACACTCCTATAGCGCCAAGGGGGCCGCTATTAGCTTGGCCGGGCGGCTGGCGCAAGCAGATTGCCGCGCTGGCTTAGCCGGAACGGCGCGCGGCAAGATCGAGCTTGTTCGCCACCAGTTCCGCGATGGCCAGTGAGGCGGTCAGCCCCGGCGATTCTATGCCGAAAAGATTGACCAGGCCCGGCAGACCATGGTCGCCCGGTCCGGAAATCATGAAATCCGCCGCCGCCTCCCCCGGACCGCTCAGCTTCGGACGTATCCCGGCATAGCCCGGCGCAAGGCGATCCGGATCGATATCGGGCCAGATCAGCCGCGCGGCGGCCAGGAAGCCGGCGTGCCGCGCCGGATCGACTGTATAGTCGATGTCCCCGATCCACTCCACATCCGGGCCAAAACGGGCCATGCCGGCCATGTCGAGCGTCAGGTGCGTCCCCAGCCCGCCGGGCACGGGCACCGGGTAAATGAGGTGCTGGAACGGCGCCCGCCCCGAACAGGTGAAATAGACGCCGCGCGCGTAACGCACGTCCGGCACATCTCCCGCCGCCAGCCCTTCGGTTTCGCGCGCCAGCAGATGGGCCGTCAATCCGGCGGCATTCACGACGATGGGAGCCGTCACGACCGGCCCCGATCCGCTTTCGATGTGAATGCCCCAGCCCTCCTCGCAGCGGGACAGGCGGGTGATGCGCGTGTGCCGGGCGAATTGCGCACCCGCATCCTCCGCATCTGCCAGCAACGCCCGCATATAGGCGTGGGAATCGATGATGCCGGTCGAAGGCGAGAGCAACGCCTCCTGACAGTCGAGCATTGGCTCCAGCGAGCGGGCGTCGCTGGCGCTGAGCCGTCGCAGGTCCGTGACGCCCGCCCCCTCCGCCGCCGTCTGAATGGCGTTCAGCGCGGGCGCCTGATCTTTCGATGCCGTGAAGATCAGCTTTCCGCATTGGCGATGGGGAATATCGCGGGCGGCGCAATAATCATAGAGCAGCGCCTTTCCCCGGACGCAGAGCGTCGCCTTCAGCGAGCCGGGCGGGTAATAGATGCCGGCATGAATGACCTCGCTGTTGCGAGCGCTCGTCCAGGTGCCGAAGTCGCTTTCCCCATCGGCAATGACGATCTCCAGCCCGGCCTGCGCCAGCCTGCGGGCGATGGCCAGGCCCACGACCCCGGCCCCCACCACCACCGCATCAATTTGCGCCATGCGGCCCCAATGGCACCATAACCCGATTCCCTAGTCCAGAATATCCAATATGCGCGAGGCAAGAACTAGCATATCCTAGAAATCTGAAAAGTAACCGGATGGATAACCGGGCGTACCCAAAAGAAAGGTACGTTGAGTAAAGGGGCTCAGTGGGGTTACCGCAACTTCCGCTGCTTGCAGGATAAGGGAACGTCCATGTCAACTATCTGTGCCGTGGTATTGACCTACAACCGCAAGGATCTTCTCGATTCTTGCCTGGAAGCGATCACGTCGCAAACCCATCCATGCGACCGGATAGTCGTCATCGACAATGCGAGCACGGACGAAACCTTCCAGATGCTGGCGAAAAAGTGGGGGAGCCGGGTGGAAGTCTATTCCCTGCCCCGCAATATCGGCGCGTCCGGCGGCTTCAACATGGGCATGCGGATCGCCTATCGCACCGGCGCGGACCTGATCTGGGTGATGGACGACGATGTCATAGCCGAACCCCAGGCGCTGGAGCGGTTGCTCGCCGCCGACAGCGTACTGGAAAGCCGGGGCATCCGCGCGCCCTTCGTCATATCCACCGCCCGGACGCCGCGCGGACATGTGACCAACGTGCCCGACGTCGATACCAGCCGCAATTCACTGTCCTACAAGGCATGGCCGGAACTGCTGGAACATAAGATGGTGCCAGTGCGGCGCGCTACCTTCGTTTCCATCCTGCTGCCGCGCCGGACCCTGGCGCTCCATGGGCTGCCGATCGCGTCCATGTTCATCTGGGGCGAAGATACAGAGTACACGTTGCGCGTCACGGCGACGCAGCCCGGTTATATCGTCGGCGACAGCCGCTGCCTCCATGTGCGGCAGATGGACGGAAATCCCGATATTCGGACGGAGCATAATCCGGTGCGGATCGGATGGCATTATCACTATATCCGCAACTCGGTGTACACGATCCGCAAATATGCGCCGAACCGCACCTGGGCGCGGCACATGCTGCACAAGGCGCGGCAGGCGCTGGCGCTGTGCCTGGAGGGCGAAATGGAAAAGGCGTGGATTGTCACCCGTGGGGTGATCCACGGCTTCACCTTCAAGCCAGCGGTGGAGGCCGCCGATGCTCCTTTCGACGATGAGGGCGTCAAAACCGTCGCCTGGTCCAGCGGTCCGTCCGTCACGCCGGTGGATACTGCATCCCATATCCGTTGATCCGATCCCCCTCGGCATGCCGCGCCGTAACGGCATTCCACCGCAAGCCTGCGTAGGGCCGTTCAAGCCTATCCCGTAGGCAAACAAGAGGAAAAAGCGCGTGCGCGGCATGGTGCTGCAGGCGCAGGCAAAGCTGCTCGGCGCGCCTGATATTGCAATATCGCCCAGCTTCTAGATTCTGTACGCAACGCCGCCGATTCGCCGAGCCGCTTGGTGAAACGCGGCTGCCGGACAGGAGGCAGGCATGTCCATTCCTGGCGAGGATGTGTGGAACGGCGAAGGCGGACAGCTGTGGCTGACTCATATTGACCGTTTCGAAGGCATGGTCGCTCCTGTCGGAGAAGCGCTGATCGCTAAAGCGAACTTTCGGCCGGGTGAAATGGTCGTGGACGTGGGATGCGGCGGCGGCATCAACAGTCTGGAAATAGCACGACTTGTCGCCCCGAGCGGTAGGGTATTGGGCATCGACATTGCCCTTATACAGATCCAGAAGGCAGAGGAGCGCGCCTGGGAGGCCGGGCTGGGTAATGTCGAGTTCTACTGCGCGGACGCCGAAAACGCCAAGCTGCCCATGACGGGTTTCGACCGCCTGTTCGCCCGTTTCGGCGTCACCTTCTTCCACGACACGACCGCCGCCTTTGCCCATATGCGAAGCTGGCTGAAGCCGGGGGCGTCTATCATCTTTTCGGCTTGGGCGCCGGTGGAGGATAATCCCTGGTTTGGAGAGATTGGTCGCATTCTCGGCCAATATGTGAGCCTGCCGCCGCACGCGCCGGACGATCCCGGCCCCTTCAGGCTGGCGGATCCCGCTCAAACCAGGGCGATACTGGAACGGGCGGGCTTCGCCGATGTCACGATCGATCTCTGGAAAGGCGAACAGCCGCTCGGCGGACAGGGGAGCGATCCGGAAAGCGCCGCAGCGTTCCTCATGATGGCGATGCCGGGCCATCGCAACGCGACGGGGACAATGGATGAGGTCCAGAGGCAAGAATTGAAGGAAGAGCTGATCGCTATACTGACCCCCCATTATCGGGACGGATCGGTCTGGATAAAGGGCGCGGCGTGGTTTGTAACCGCGCGAAACCCGGCCTGACGCAGCGCCCCGCACGGGGGCGGCATCGTTCAAGCCAGCAGTTCGACGTCCCAATACAGCCAGTCGTGCCAGCTATCATGCAGATAATTGGGTGGAAAGGCCCGTCCATGTTCCTGCAATTGCCAATTGGTCGGACGGATCGGCGCAACCCTTAGCCGCATATGCGCCTCCTTGGGCGTACGGCCGCCTTTTTTGAAGTTGCAGGGCGAACAGGCGGTGGCGACATTTTCCCAGGTCGTGCGCCCGCCCTGTCGCCGGGGAATGACATGGTCGAAGGTCAGGTCCTGGGTAACGCCGCAATATTGGCAGGAGAATTTGTCACGCAGGAACAGGTTGAACCGGGTGAAGGCGGGATATTCCGACGGCCGCACATATTGCTTCAGCGCGATGACGGACGGAATTTTCATGGCCCAGCTGGGGCTGTGCACTTCGCGCTCATAGCTGGCGACGATGTCCACCCGATCCAAAAAAACCGCCTTGATAGCGGTTTGCCAGGGCCAAACGCTCAACGGGTAATAACTCAACGGCGTGTAATCGGCATTCAGAACGAGCGCCGGACAGCTATCCGGATGCCTGATAAGGTCGGGATGGTACATAAACCTACGTTTCTCCCCCTTGTCCGCCACCCTATTCCATGAAAAGCGTGACATACGCATGACAGCATTAACCACCCATGTCCGTCAAGAGTCTGTATGAATAACTGCGGCAAGCCACTGCATATGGTGACGCGCTTTGCACCAAGCCCTACCGGGCGGCTGCATCTGGGCCACGGCTGGTCAGCCCTCATCGCCCATGACCTGGCCCGCGCGGCAGGCGGACAATTTCGCCTTCGCATCGAAGATATTGACGGGACGCGCAGCCGGCCGGAACATGTCGCGGGGATATTGGAGGATATGCGCTGGCTAGGTCTCGACTGGGATGGGCCCGTGGCATTTCAGTCGGCGCGGTTGCCGATTTATCACAACGCACTGGACAAATTGAAGACGGCGGGCCTCGTCTATCCCTGCTTCTGCACGCGTGCTTACATTGCCGCTGAAATCGCCGCCAGCCTGTCAGCGCCGCATGGCCCCGACGGACCGCTTTACCCCGGCACCTGCCGCCGCCTTGGCGATACCGAACGTGCGGAACGGCTGGCGCGCGAACCGCATGGCTGGCGGCTGGACATGCGCAAGGCAGTCGAGGCCACCGGTCCGCTCTGCTGGGAGGATGTGGAGGTGGGGACTGTGCGGGCCGATCCGCTGAGCGCGGGCGACGTCATTTTGGCGCGCAAGGACGCGCCCACCAGCTATCATCTCGCGGCAACGGTCGATGATGCCGACATGAGCGTGACGCATGTGGTGCGCGGCGGTGATCTGTTCGCCGGTGGACAGCCGTGCTCGGTAGCCGCCATTTTATTCCACCCTTCGGAATTGTG
>CBHCMH010000159.1:0-5281 GCA_965974445.1 uncultured Rhizorhapis sp. | reverse complement strand
CGATACAGCTCCCTAATCCTTCTGAAACGGCAGCACACGGCCGAAAAATGGGAGCACATGGTTCTGGAAGCGGTCGGCCACGCGATTTCCATGGTCGCCCTGATACACCTCGAAGCTGTTCTCCACCCCAAAGTCGCTCATGCGTCGGTGCAACATCTCGGCATCCGCGCGCAGACCGTCCTCGTCGCCGACATCCATCGCGATTGCCCTGTACCGTTTCAGGTTGAAGACATATTGGTCAACCATCGCCAGTGGCGCATTGGCGGCCCATCGGGCAAGGACCGACTTGTCGATGGCGCCGTTCGCCGTCGGCAGGTCAACGTACAGGGGCGGCTTGTTTGGATTGGGCGACCAGGCGGCGGCGACAGCAAAGGTCGCCCGTGGCAGGAAATCGAGTTTTGCCGCTTCATCAGCCGTCTTCACGCTCTCCACAGTCGCAGCGGCCGTAGCGGGCGGGGCGTCGCGGGCCGAAAGGCAGCAGGGGCTCATGATGTAGAGCGCGCCAAATGCGTCGGGATATTTCATGCCGATGCGCGCTGCTCCGTAGCCGCCCATGGAGTGACCGGCGAGGCCCCTGCTCTGGCGGTCGGCAATGGTGCGGTAGCGGGAGTCAATATCGCTGATCAGGTCACGCGCGATGAACCCCTCCCAGTCGCCCGTGGTCACGGAACTGGAATACATGGAACCGTTATGCAGGGTCTGGGTATCGGGCAGCACGACGATCATGCCTGGCACACCCTGGGCAAAAGCCCCTTCCACTGTCCGGGGCGATTGGAGCAGCCATTCGAACGCCAGCGCGGTAAGCCCATACCCGTGCAGCACATAGACCACCGGATAGCGCCGGTTCTTGTTCAAGGCATAATCCGGCGGGAGGTAGACCACGACGTCGCGGTCAGGCGATTCCCCCTGAAGATTGCCCTCAAGCGCCTTGCCATGCACCTTGATGCGTTCGACGGCGACTGGCTTGCGGGCGACAGCAGGCGGCGCAGTCGGTGCGGCGGTTTGAAGCGCGGCTGCGGGAGACATAAGCGCTCCGCAGAGAAGCAGGGATGCGACAACGGCTTTCAACATGGCGGCCTTTCCTTTGTGGCGCAGCTACGGCATGCCGAGCGCCAGGTTTTTTACCCTATGAAACATTCAGACAGCGAAAGTCCGCAATGTGACGTTCGCCGATCTCGCCAATGGACGCACAGCCCAGCAGCGTCATGGTGCGCCTGACCTCCATCGACAGCAGTGAGAGCGCCCGCTCGACCCCGGCCTGACCGCCGGCCGCGAGACCATACAGATAGGCCTTGCCGAAGGAGCATCCGTCCGCTCCCAGAGCGAGCGATTTGACGACATCGGTCCCTCGCCGGATACCGCCATCGACAATAAGCTGGAGGGCGTCACCGACCGCGTCGCGCATCGGGCGGATGAGATCGACCGGCGCGGGCGCGCCATCGAGCTGCCGCCCGCCATGATTGGAGATCATCAACGCATCGGCGCCGACATCGCGCGCTCGTGCCGCATTGCCGGGGGAAAGAACGCCCTTCAGCACCAAAGGCCCGTCCCAAAGGCCTCGCAGCCAGGCGACATCGTCCCAGCCCACGGTGCGGTCGAACTGGCTGTTGACGTAATCGATGAGCCCCATCGACCCGCCGGCCAGCGCATCGACGCGATGGGCGACATTGGCAAGCTGGAAGCCGGGATGCAGGAGCAGGTTCATGGTCCAGGCCGGATGCGCCGCGAAGCTCCACAGGCTCTTGAGACGAAAGCGCGGCGGCATCACCATCCCCGTCCGCAGGTCGCGCTCGCGATTGCCCGCCATTGGCATATCGACGGTCAGGCACAGCGCCTCGTAGCGGGCGGCCTTGCATCGCTCGACAAATTCCCGCGTCAGCTCGCGATCCTTGAGGATGTAGATCTGGAACATTTTCGGTGTGGAAACCGTCGAAGCAATGTCCTCAAGCGACGTGGTCCCCAGGGTGGAGAGCGAGTAGAGCGTACCGAATTTCTCCGCCGCCCGCGCCACCGCCAACTCCCGGTCGTGGTGGAACAGGCGCGACATGCCCGTGGGCGCCAGGAAAAAGGGCAGCGCCAACGTCTGGCCCAGCAGCCGCGTGGACAAATCGATATCCGCGACATTGCGCAGGCATTCCGGCAGCAGCTGGTAATCGGCAAAAGCCGCGCTGTTGCGCCGCAAGGTCCATTCATCGTCGCTGCCGCCGTCGATATAGTGGAACAGCGGCGCGGGCAGCCTACGCCTGGCCCGGCGGCGAAGATCGGCAATGTTGTGGCAATGATCGAGCCCGGCCATGAGTCAGCCGAGGGCTACCACGACCTGGCGCTGCGATCCAAGTCCCTGAATCCCCAACTCAACCACATCGCCGACATTCAGGAATTGGGGCGGATCAAGGCCCAGGCCCACGCCAGCGGGCGTGCCGGTGGAAATGACGTCGCCGGGCTGCAGGCTCATGAACTGCGAGATGTAGCTCACCAGGAATGCGGGCCGATAAATCATCGTGCGCGTATTGCCGTTCTGGTGACGCGTCCCATTCACCTCCAGCCACATGTCGAGCTCATGCGGATTGCCGACCTCGTCGGGGGTGACGAGCCAGGGGCCGATGGGACCGAAGCTGTCGCAGCCCTTGCCCTTGTCCCATTGCCCGCAGCGCTCAAGCTGGAACGCGCGCTCGGACACATCGTTGCACACGCAGTAGCCGGCAATGGCCGCGGCCGCCTCCGCCTCGTCGGCATAGGAGACATGGCTGCCGATCACGATCGCCAGTTCCACTTCCCAATCGAGCTTGGTGCTGCCGCGCGGCTTGACGATCGGGTCGTCGGGGCCGTTTATGGCACTCGTAGCCTTCATGAAGAGCACCGGCTCGGGCGGCACCTGTGCGCCGGTTTCGGCGGCGTGATCGCTGTAATTGAGGCCCACGCAGATGAACTTCCCCACCGCGCCGACGCACGCGCCATAACGTTCTACCACGACCGCCGGCAGCGTCGCGGGATCAATCGCGCGCAGCCGATCCAGCCCCTCGGGCGAAAGCGCGGCCCCCGCGACATCCGCGATATGCCCCGAAAGATCGCGCACCACGCCCTGCTCGTCGAGCATAGCGGGACGCTCCTGTCCCTTGGGGCCAAATCGCAACAATTTCATGTGTCTTTTCCCTAATCCAGATGGTCTTGAAGATCGAAAATCAGTTCGGCCGGCTGCCATTTGACGCCCGGCGGGGACCAGGGCAGCACTTGCTGATACCGGTCCATTTGCACTTCCCACGCCTTCGATTCCGCGCTGCCGGTGCGGTCGGCCGGCGGCGCGTCGCCGCTGGTTTCCGTCACCATGACCAGCCGGTTTCCGGTGCGGTAGATTTCCATCGAAAGAATGCCGGACGCCCCGATGTCCTGCAGCACCCGCGCGGGCACGCGGCCGGGCTTGTGCCAGTCCTCATATTCGGCCGCAATCGCCTCATCCTTGAGGTCGAGAAGGAAGATCTGCCGCGCCATTACGCGTTCCTTTCCGACAGCCAACGGTGCATGTAGCGTCCGAACAGCGCCACCACGATGAAACAGCCCAGCGGGGCAACCATGGCTATCTGCAACGAACCCGCTTGTTCGCCGATGAAGCCGGTCAGCGGCGGGAACAGGGCGCCGCCGATAATCGCCATCACCAACAGCGATGATCCAAGCTTGGTGCGCTCGCCCAGCTCGGCAACGCCGAGCGAGAAGATCGTGGGGAACATGACCGACATGAAGAAGCTGGTCAGCCCAAGCGCCACGATGGCAGTCATGCCGCTTGCGGCCATGGCGACGGCGCAGAGCAGCGCGGCGACGATCCCATAGATCATCAGCAAACGCGCCGGCGCGATGAACTGCATGAGGGCGGTTCCGGCAAAGCGGCCGATCATGAAGGCGAAGAGGCTGACACCCAGATAATAGGCGGCGGTCTTTTCACCCACGCCCGAAAGGTCCTGCGCAAAGTTGATGAAATAGCTCCACACGGTCACCTGCGCGCCGACGTAGAAGAATTGCGCGACCACCGCCCAGCGCAGATGATGGAACGACCAGAGCGGCCTGCGCTCCTCATGCTCGTAAACATGGCTGGTCTCCTCGATCCGGGGGAAGCGCACGATGGCAACCAGAATCGCAAGGCAGATCACCACGGCGGCGAGGCCGAGATAGGGCGTCTGAACCGCCAGCGCCTCGCTCGCCCGATAGGCATCGACCTCGGCGGGCGTCATGGCGGCAATCTCTTGCGCCGTGTGCTCGATGCCGGAGAAGATCAGCGCGCCACCGATGAAGGGGGCGCAGAAGCCGCCCAGGCCGTTGAAGCTCTGCGCCAGATTGAGGCGCTGGGCAGCGGTCTTGCTGGAACCCATGGCGGCGATCAGCGGGTTGGCCGCCGTCTCCAGAAAGGCAAGGCCCGCAGCGATGATATAGAGCGCAACGAGGAAAAAGCCGAACTGGCGAACGTCCGCCGCCGGATAGAAGAGCAGCGCCCCGGCCGCGTAAAGGCCAAGGCCCGCGATGATCCCCGCCTTGTAGCCAAAGCGCGTGATCGCCCGGCCCGCCGGTATCGCGAAAGTGAAATAGCCGAAATAGAAAGCCGTCTGAACGAGGCCCGATTGCATCCGCGACAGTTCCAGCGCCTTCTGGAACTGCTTGATGAGGATGTCGTTGAAATTATTGGCGATCGCCCACATGAAGAACAGGCTGGTCACGACCGCGAAGGCGAGAAGGAAACGCCGTTCGACTAGGGGGCCGCCGCTGCCTTTCGCGGATGTCTGCTCCACCACTCCCACTGTTATTGCCATGATTGATCCTCTTCCCTTGCGTGCGCGGTCAGGCGTTGGTCCACCCGCCGTCGATGATGTGGCATTGCCCGGTCACGAATGCGGCCGCGTCGCTCGCCAGCCAGAGCGCGATGGCGGCGACCTCTTCCGGCTTGCCGATGCGGCCGATGGGCTGGCGGGCGATGAATTCGGCCATGGCCTTGTCGAAATCGCCAGTTGCGGCCAGCCGCTCCTCAAGTGAGGGCGAATGGATGGTGCCGGGGCAGATGGCGTTGCAGCGAATGCCCTGCCGTACATAGTCCACCGCGATCGCCTTGGTCATGCCAATGACCGCCGCCTTGGTGGTGCCATAGGCGAAGCGATTGGGCACGCCGATGATCGAGCCCGCCACCGAGGCGATGTTGACGATGGACCCGCCGCCCCGGTCAAGCATCGCCGGCATCATGGCCCGGATGAGGCGGAACATGGCCATGACGTTGAGGTTGAAGGCCGCCGCGAGGTCTTCT
>CBHCMH010000158.1:0-5390 GCA_965974445.1 uncultured Rhizorhapis sp. | reverse complement strand
CCGGCCGGTACGTGGGCGGCGGATTCGGGACCGAGGTGCGCGCGGCGATGGAGGCCCGCGCCGAACATCTCGCCGGCGAGGGGCTGGCGCGGCGGCAGGGGCCGCGCATTATCTTCGCGCGCAATCTGCTCGATACGCTCAGGCGGCGTGAGCTGGACACGGCCGTCAAGGAATTGTCGGCCGAGATCGGCTTGCCACACGCACCATCCAACGCTGGCGAATATGTCGTCGGCTTAGTGCGCCAGCGTCTGACGCTCGCCTCCGGCCGTTTCGCTATGATCGACGACGGGCTGGGCTTCCAGCTCGTGCCTTGGTCCCATTCGCTAGACCGCCAGATCGGCAAGCACATCTCCGGCGTCATGCGCGGCGATGGCGGCGTGGACTGGTCGTACGGGCGTGGCCGGGCGCTGGGACTTTAGGTCTGGAGTGTCGAACTGACCGGCAAGTCTCCTTACAAACCCGACCTGGCCCAAGCTGCCCTTCGTTCACCAAGCCAGAAATCGGCATGTGAATGACCGGGGTGTTCGACGGACCGGAATGTCCGGTTTTAACTCAAGAAGGTGTGAAGCGGTCGGCGCCGATGGAAATCCTATTGACCGGGCGGCCGAATTGGCAAGGAAGAACCCCGCACACTACCCGGGCCACGCTGCATCACTGATCGGTCGATGCGATTGCGTAACTACGACAGTTCTTTGCGTAAGGTCGCCGGCCCTCATGCCAAAGACCCATGTATGATGGCGATTCCGGCACCGGCATCCAGAACCGTCGGCGTAATACGCCACGCCTGCGGAACTGCTCCTAGACCAAATTGCCCACGCATATGGTTTTCAGGTCGATATAATCGTCTATGCCATGATGAGACCCCTCTCTTCCCGACCCGGACTCCTTGATACCTCCGAAGGGAGCGATTTCGGTTGAAATGAGGCCGGAATTTACTCCCACCATGCCGTATTCCAACGCTTCCACAACGCGGAAATAGCGGTTGAGATCGCGGGTAAAAACGTAGGCAGCGAGGCCTGCTGGCACGTCATTAGCCAAGGCGATCGCCTCTTCCTCGGATTTGAAGCGGAAGAGCGGAGCTACGGGGCCAAAGGTCTCTTCGCTGAAAATCCGCATGTCGGCTTGCGCGCCGGCAAGCACGGTGGGCGCAAAAAACCGACGTCCCGCAGGATGACGTTCGCCGCCTGTCAGGACGCGCGCGCCTTTTTCGATCGCATCGGCAAGATGGGCTTCCACTTTCTCGATTGCTGCGCTGTTGATTAGTGGGCCGACTGCGGCTTCCGGGTCATTGCCGCTCCCGACTTTCAGCTGTGCAACGCGCGTCGTCACCCGGCGAGCAAATTCGTCATAGATGCTGTCCGGCACCAGTATCCTGTTCGCGCAGATGCATGTCTGGCCCGCATTGCGGAACTTGGACGAGAGAAGGCCTTCGACCGCGACGTCAAGGTCGCAATCGTCAAAGACGATGAGGGGTGCGTTTCCGCCCAGTTCCATGGACACGCGTTTGACCGTCGAACTGCACTGGGCCATCAACATTTTGCCGACCGCCGTCGATCCGGTGAACGTAAGCTTTCGGACGGCAGGATGGTTCACAAGGACCGCTCCGATGCGCGCGGGACTCCCGGTTACTACGTTGAAAACGCCGGCCGGAATTCCCGCTTCAACGCCCAGTCTGGCAATGGCAAGAGACGAGAGCGGCGCCAGTTCCGAGGGTTTCAGCACCATGGTGCAGCCAACCGCCAGCGCCGGACCAAGCTTTCGCGTGACCATGGCTGAAGGAAAGTTCCACGGCGTTATCGCCGCCACGACGCCGACGGGCTGCTTGATCACCGTGAGGCGGCGGTCGGCTTGCGGCGCCGGAATGGTTTCGCCATAGACGCGCTTGGCTTCTTCCGCGAACCATTCAAGATAGGATGCGGCATAGGAAATTTCGCCGCGTGCTTCGGCCAGGGGCTTCCCCTGTTCGGCCGTGATGATGCGCGCCAGATCGGCTTCGTGTGTGCGCATGAGACAGGCCAGGCGCCGCAGAATGTTGCTTCTCTCCTGCGCCGGACGCCGCCGCCATGCAGGGAATGCGTCTTGGGCGGCCAGGACGGCCCGTTCGGTCTCGATGCTGCCTAGATCGGGCACGTGCGTCAGGATTTCGCCCGTGGCGGGATCACGCACCACAATATTTTCCTTGATGCCTGGAATCCATTGTCCGTCGATCAGACAGTGGTTTTCAAGCAGGTCTGGCCGATCCAGGCCCAGGTCGGTACCAGGCTGGTCCATCAAGCCATCCGGGCCTGCTTGATGCCGGCAGTCAGCAAGAGGCAGGCCGCCGCTGCAACGGTCGTAAACCAGAAGGGAGCCGCAAGGCCGAAGCTGTCGGCCATCTGCCCGGCGAACAGCGGACCAACGACGCCCCCCACCACTTCCCCCGCGCCAACGGTCAGCGCGATCGTCGCAGCGACCTTCTCCGGCGAAACCGATTCCCCGGGCACGACCACGGCATAGATAGGAAGGGTGCCAACGCTCATCCATCCAGTGAACAGAAGGACGGACAATATCCAGGGCGCGCCAGTCCAGAACAGGGCCGCCAGAGGAACGACAAGGGCCAGCACCATGCCCAGCATCAGCGCTGCGCGCCGCCCGATGCGGTCGGACAACATGGGAAGGCCAAGGCCGCCCACGCATCCTGCAAGGCCAAGAACGCTCAGAACCGATCCGGCCTCAGTCGGTGCATAGCCGCGCACTTCTACCAGATAGAGAGGGAGGAAGGTCGTATGAATGACCAGCCACAGCATGAAGCAGGAGGAAATGCCGATGCAGATACAGATGTTGCGTGCGGGCGCCCTATGCCGCGCCGGAGAGGCCGCCTGTACGTCTGGTGCCGGTGAACGGGTATCCTTAGCGCCTTCCCGGAGTAACCGTCCGACCGCCAGCGCCAAGAGCAGGAATGGCAGACAAGACGCAAGATAGGCCGCCTGCCAGCCCCAATGATCGGCCAGCCGCGTGAAAATGATCGGCCCCAGCATCTGGCTGACCAGAAACATCAGCAGCGTTTGAATGCCGATGTTCGTACCCATCCGCGTAGGTGAGGATTGGGACGACAGGATTGATTGCGTAACGGGCGCCATCCCGCCCAGCGCCCCTCCCATGGCCAACCGCAATATCAGCAGCATGAGATAACTCTGCACCAGGAGCGACCCGAAGGAGCAGATGGCGGAAACCATCAGCATCGGAACCAGCAGGCGTTTGCGCCAGCCAGTCGCGTCCGACAGCTTTCCGAAAAAATACCCTGCAAGTGCGACCGTCAGGGCCTGTATCGAATAGAGCGCCCCCAATTCCGTATTGCTGAGGTTGAATGCCTTTATGAGGTAGGGGCCGATGTAACCGGTGGACAGCCGGTCAAAGGCGACGAAAGATATGACCAGGCTGGTCACGAGAACCATGCGGTTCTCGTAGCTCCACAGCGCGAGCCGGCTTTTGCCGGTTCCCGCGCCGTCGATAACCGCTTCGCCCGCTCCCGTCATCCCGTTCTCCTGTTCCTTTTCTTGCAACCCGCCCGGTATTCCGGGCCGGGATCATTGAACCTGCTGCCGGAATGCCGCTTATTGGACGGCTGGCTCCAGCAGGGGGTAATCGACGTACCCATTCTCTTCGCCCGCATAAATGCTTGCCGGATCCGGCTGGGCAAGCGGCGCGCCCAGCGCAAAGCGGCGGGGAAGGTCGGGATTTGCAATGAACAGCGATCCGAACGCGACCAGATCGGCCTTGCCTTCACTGATCGCTTGCTCCGCCGAGGCCTGATCGTAGCCGCCATTTGCGATCAGAGTGCCGACGAATTTCTGCCGGAGCATTGGCAGGATTTGCTGTCCCTCCGGCACCGCCGCAGGGCCAGAGATAGGTTCAACCACATGCAGATAGGCGACCTTGCCCGAAAGGGCACCTGCCAGATGGCCGAATGTAGCCGCTGGATCGGAATCCGACATGGAATACATGGAGAAGGCGGGAGCAATTCTGTAGCCGACCTTCTCCACCCCCCACACGCCCGCCACTGCTTCTGCGACCTCCAGCGACAGGCGCGCCCTGTTTTCGACACTACCGCCGTATCGGTCGGTTCGCTGATTCGAACCGTCGCGGACGAACTGGTCGAGCAAATATCCGTTGGCGCCATGGAGTTCGACACCGTCGAAACCAGCCTCCTTGGCGCGCTCCGCTGCCTGAGCGAACTGATCGACAATGTCCTGCATTTCCTCTGTGGCAAGGGCGCGGGGAACGGGAATGGGCTTTGGCCCCTCCTCGGTGAAGGCGTCGCCCTCAGCGGCGATGGCCGAAGGCGCGATAGGCAATCCACCATCCTGGAAATCGGGGTGAGATACGCGGCCGACATGCCAGAGCTGCAGGAAAATGTGCCCGCCAGCGGCGTGCACCGCGTCCGTGACCTCTTTCCAGCGCTGTACCTGTTCGGTGAGATGGATGCCCGGCGTCCGGATATAGCCGCGCGCCTGATAGCTGATCTGACTGCCTTCGGTGATAAGGAGGCCGGCCGATGCCCGCTGCGCATAATAAGTTGCCGCCGCCGAATGTGGGAGCCCGTCGCCAACGGCGCGCGAGCGTGTCATCGGCGCCATCACGATACGATTTGGCAGTTCCAGGGTTCCGAGGCGGTAGGATGACAACAACTTCTGCAAGAAACGCTCCCTTGATTGGCCGGCCGCACAATCGCGCAATGGGCTTTGCAATAAACCTATCCCCAGAGATAGGAGAAGGTCACTCGATGGGCGGTCCCAGGGCGAGGCCGCCATCATTGAAGATTTCCGCTCCGGTCATGAAGCTGGAGGCGGGGGAAGCCAGGAAAAGCGCGAGGCCTTTCATTTCCTCCACATCGCCCATCCGGCCGAGCGGAATCATCGACGCCATATGTTCTTGCACCTTCGGATCGCGGGTGAGACCGCCCCCTATGCCGGTAACAAAAGGACCAGGGGCGATAGCGTTCACCAGAATATTATAGCGGGCGAGCTCCAGAGCGGCGTTGCGCATGAAATGCGCCGCCCCGGCCTTGGCCGCTGAATAGGCGATACCGATGGGAAAAGCTCTCACAGAGGAAACCGAGGTGGTGATGATGATTCGACCCTGCCGCCGGGGCTTCATGTGGCGGACAACCGCCCGGACCGTTGCGAACACGCCATTGAGACTGATGTCGATCACCCTGTCCCAGCGCGCATCATCGTAGTTTTCCAATCCGCCATCCACGCTCCTCTGCCCGTCCGGGTCCAGCACCGAACTGCCCGGATCAATGCCCGCATTGGCGAAAAGCACATCGATCTGACCATAATGGGCGGCGCATTCATCCACTGCCGCATCGACCGCCGCACGGTCTGTAACATCCACCTGCCAGGCGCGAA
>CBHCMH010000157.1:0-5400 GCA_965974445.1 uncultured Rhizorhapis sp. | reverse complement strand
CAGGCCCCACCCCAACCCCTCCCCTAAAGGGGAGGGGCTATGTCCCCTTCCCGCCCGGTTTATCCCGTCCGCGCGACGCCCTGGTCCGCCATCAGTTGCTGCAGTTCACCTGCCTCGAACATCTCCATCATGATGTCGCTACCGCCCACAAACTCGCCCTTCACATAGAGCTGGGGAATCGTCGGCCAGTCGGAATATTGCTTGATGCCGTGGCGCACGTCCTGATCCTGCAGCACATCGACGCTTTCAAAATCGACACCCAGATGATCGAGGATGGCGATGGCGCGGCTGGAAAAGCCGCATTGGGGGAATAAGGGCGTGCCCTTCATGAACAGAACGACATCGGCAGACTTCACAATCTCCCCAATGCGCGTCTGGACGGCGTCGGTCATAGTTTGCTCCAATAATCAAAAGGCCCGCATTGACCGGGCGTAATCCGTACCGGCATTAGTTGGGAACGGCGGTCGTCAGTTGCAAGGCGTGCAGTACGCCGCCCATCCGGCCGCCAAGCGCGGCGTAAACCGCCTGGTGCTGCTTGACCCGGCTCATCCCCCGAAAGCTTTCCGCCACGACGCGGGCGGCATAATGATCGCCGTCCCCGGCAAGGTCGGTGATTTCAACCTCGGCATCGGGAATGGCTTGCCGGATCATGTCTTCGATTTCCTGAGCGGCCATTGCCATGACGGGTCGGTCCTTATTGCGAGGCTTCCATGAACTGGCGGCGCGCCTCGACGGCTTTTTCCTCAAGCGCATTGCGGACGGTCATGTCGTCGGCATCGACGCCGGCGGAGGTAAGGTCACCCAGCACTTTGCGAATCACATCCTCGTCTCCGGCTTCCTCGAAGTCCGCCTGAACGACCGCCTTGGCATAAGCCTCGGTCTCCTCGCGCGTCAGCCCCATCTTGGCCGCCGCCCATTCACCCAAAAGGCGATTGCGGCGGGCCAGAATCTTGAACTGCAATTCCGCATCGCGGGCGAACTTCGCCTCGAAAGCTTTTTCACGATCGTTGAAGCTGGTCATCGACACATCCTGTTATTGAGTTTCTTGGGTAGCGAGATAGGGGCCATGAGAGATTTAAGCAACGGTCATTGGCGGGCTTTCGCGCGTTCTTCGGCAACGAGTTCCTTGCGGCTCAACTTCCCCACCATCGTCTTGGGCAGGGAGTCCCGGATCTCCAGCGCGACGACCCGTTCATGCTTGCCGAGCTGCGGATTGAGCCAGTCCATAAGCGTTTCGGCGTCCACCTTCGCATCTTCCGCCAACGTGACAAAAGCCTTCGGACTCTCGCCACGATAGGCATCGGGAATGCCGATCACGAGCGCTTCGCGGACGGCGGGATGCCGGTAGAGGATTTTCTCTACCTCGCTGGGAAAGACCTTGAACCCGCCCACGGCGATCATGTCCTTCAACCGGTCGACGATCCGGATATAGCCGTCCTCATCGATCAGGCCGACATCGCCGGTGCGCAGGAAATCACCCAGGAACACATCGGCATCGGCTTCAGGCCTGTTCCAATATCCGCACATCACCTGCGGTCCGGAGAACACGATCTCTCCGGGCTGCCCGTCAGGCGGCGGGCGATTGGGGTCTTCCTTATCCACCAGCCTGACGATGGTGCCGGGCACCGGCTGCCCGATCGTTCCGCTCTTGTTGAGGCCTCCATAAGGATTGGCCGAAACCACGCCACTGCTTTCAGTCAGGCCATATCCTTCCACCACGACGGCGCCGGTCGCCTCCTCGAAGCGGCGCTTGACCTCCAATGGCAGTGGCGCCCCGCCGGAAATGCATTGGCGCAACGAGGAAAAATCCGTGTCCGCCAGCGCATGGTGATCGAGCAACGCCTGAAACATGGTCGGCACACCCGGAACGCATGTCGGACGCGTCCGGGCGATCGCGGCCAACGCTTGCCCCGCATCGAAGCGCGGCAGCATGATAATCTCTCCGCCGGTCAGCACGGTGCGGTTAAGAACGACCGTGTTGGCAAAGACATGGAAGAACGGCAGCGCGCCCAGAATGCGGTCCTCTATGAGGTTGCCGGGGTCGAGCATGTTCACCTGCCTGGCATTGGCGGTCAGGTTCTGATGCGACAGCATCGCCCCTTTGGGCCTTCCCGTGGTGCCGCCGGTATATTGCAGCAGGGCGATGTCCCGCTCCTGATCGATTTGCGCCGCGACATAGCTGCCGTCATTGTCGATCAGCGCGGAAAACGCCGTGACGCGCGGATCGCGCGGCCGGGCGACCGTCTCGCTCCGGCGGAACAGCCGGTAGAGGATGGATTTCGCCGCTGGCAGCCCGCCCGCCACCGATCCCACGACCAGCCGTTCAAGGCTGCTATTGTCCAGGACCTCCAGTGCCGTTGGCAGCAGGGCGCTGGCCGAAAGGGTGAAGAGGATTTTGGTGCCCGAGTCCTCGACCTGATGCTCAAGCTCCTCGGCCGTGTAAAGGGGGGAGAAATTGACCACCGTCGCGCCGATCGTCAACGCGCCATAATAAGCGGCCACATAATGGGGCACATTCGGCAGGAACAGGCCGACCCGATCCCCCTTCGCCACGCCCATGGCTTGCAGCCCATGGGCAACCCGACGCACGCCCTCGCGGCATTCCGCATAGCTGTATTTATGGCCCATGAAATCAATCAGCGCCGCATCCGGCTTCCGGGCGGCGCTGTCAAAAAACATGTCGGGCAGAGACATTGGAGGGAAGTGCTGATCCCATGCAATGGGATGATTATACTTCTCTCTCCAGATTATGTTGTCGTTCGGCATTGCCATGAGCCTATGCCAATGGCGAGCAGCGCGCAATGTTTATGGCGGGCCGGCTGATTGTCACCCATTGAGCGATACGTCATCCCCGCGAAGGCGGGGATCCATCTCCCGGTGTCAATTCAAAGCTGAAAGGTCAGGGAATGGATTCCCGCCTTCGCGGGAATGACGAACGATGGACCAGAAACCGATATCACCCGTTCTTCTTGCTGAACGGATCGATCCACTCCGCCACCTGCTCGATCGCCTGAGCCTCGGTATGGTGCGCTTCTTCGACGCGGCGAGCGGCATCGTCGCGCTCGCGGCGCAATTCCTGGATCAGCGCGTCGCGGTCGCCTTCAAATCGCTGGTCAGTCGGCGCTTCGAGACCGGCCTTCTTGGCCGCGCGCATGACCAGCGCGTCCAGTTCCCGCTGCGAACAAAGACCCAGGGTCACCGGATCCTTGGGCACGATGTTGGAGATGTTCCAGTGCGTGCGGTCCCGGATCGCGGCGATGGTGGTGCGCGTGGTGCCGATCAGCTTGCCGATGGCTCCGTCGGAGATTTCGGGATGGTTGCGCAGAATCCAGGCGATGCCGTCCGGCTTGTCCTGACGCTTGGAAACCGGCGTATAGCGCGGCCCCTTGGTGCGGCGGACCTGCTCAGGCCCCTTCAGCATCTTCAGCCGATATTCCGGATCACGCTGGCCCTTCTCGATCTCGTCCATGCTCAGCTCATGCGCGCGCACCGGATCGCGGCCGGTATATTTCGTCGCCGCCGTGTCGTCCGCGATCGCTTGAACCTCAAGAATGTGGAGACCGCAAAACTCCGCGATCTGTTCAAACGAAAGGGCGGTATTGTCGACAAGCCAGCTGGCGGTCGCATGGGGCATAAGCGGCTGGGCCACGTTTACTCTCCAGTACAAATAATAAGGGCCGCCCCTTGCAGGACGGCCTTCGCGTGGCACGCACTAATGCAAATGGCCAAGCCCGGCAAGGTCTAACGCATATATAGCCCTTTTGGCGGGTCCGTAACAGTCTTCACGCGGCATCAAGCACAAGATCCGGGTCAAACGGGGCCAAGCCGTCCAGAAACTGCCTTGCGCTCGCCGCCCAGGTAAAGGACCGGCCATGCGCCGCGCAGTCTTCCCGGCGAAGAAGCAATGCCGCCGTTATCGCGTCGTCCAGCGAATCCCGCATCGCGCCTGTCCGCTGGTTAAGAATATCGACGGGCCCCGTGACGGGATAGGCGGCGACCGGTGTTCCGCAGGCCAGCGCCTCGATCATCACAAGTCCGAACGTGTCCGTGCGGCTCGGGAAAACGAAGACATCCGCATGAGCATAGGCTCCCGCCAGTTCGCGCCCCGACATTCGACCCAGAAAGCGGGCCGAAGGGAATTCGCGCTCCAGTCGTCCCCGTTCAGGGCCATCCCCGACAATCACCTTCGTGCCCGGATGGGACGATGACAGGAAGGCCTCCAGATTCTTTTCGACCGCCACGCGTCCGACATAAAGCTGGATGGGCCGGGCCATCCCCGCATAATCTTCCGGCGCGGGCGCATCGGGCGTGAAGCAGTCCAGGTCCACGCCCCTCCCCCAATGGCGCACCTGCGCTATTCCATGTGCACGCAGGCTTTCCCGTACCGTCCCGGTCGAAACCAGCACCGCCTGCGCCGGCCCATGAAACCAGCGGATATACCGCCAGAACCATGCCGCGGGCAGCCCGGTCCGTTTCGCCACATAATCGGGGAAGTGGGTGTGATAGGCGGTCGTGAACGGTATCCCGTTGCGCAGGCACCAGCGCCGCGCAGCAAGGCACAACGGCCCCTCCGTCGCCAGGTGCACGGCATCGGGAACAAAGGCCTCTATCCGCCGCCCCAGTTTCCCGGCCCGCGTCACTGCCAGCCGAATCTCGGGGTATGTGGGACAGGGCAGCGAGCCATATTGATCGGGCGAAATCATCTCGATCACATGGCCCGCTTGCTCCAGCTCGCGGCGGATCGCCTGAAGCGTCCGGACGACGCCGTTCACCTGCGGCAGCCAGGCGTCGGTGACCAGGGCGATCCTCATGGCGTCATCCTTATGCCGCTATCCGGGCGCGCGGCGTGACCGCATCCGCATTGCGACGCTCAGCGATCTCGTCTGCCCAATGCAGTATTTCCATCCGGCCGTCATGATGCTCGACCAGGGCGGTACAGCCCTCCACCCAATCGCCGTCATTGTAATAGGCGACGCCGTTGATGTCGCGCATTTCGGCGGTATGGATATGGCCGCACACCACGCCATCGACGCCGCGCACCCCTGCTTCATGCGCCACGACTTCCTCGAACTTGGAGATGAACTCCACGGCGTTCTTGACCTTGTGTTTGGCCATTTTGGACAGCGACCAATAGGACATGCCGAAACGGCTGCGCACCGCATTCACCACAATGTTCAGCCGCATCAGCAGGCCGGAGGCCGCATCGCCGACACAGGCCAGCCAACGGTGCGCCAGCATGATCGTATCGAACTCATCGCCATGCAGGACCAGCAGTTTGCGCCCGTCCGCCGTCTCGTGAATCGCCGTGCGCCGGATCTCCACGCCGCCGAAATTGAGCCCGGTGAACTGCCGGAACATTTCGTCATGATTGCCGGGAATATAGACGATGCGCGTGCCCCG
>CBHCMH010000156.1:0-5410 GCA_965974445.1 uncultured Rhizorhapis sp. | reverse complement strand
AGTTGCACATGCCAAGGAAGGCATATGCCGTCAGTTCGATGTCGCATGGCGCAAAATCTCCGGCTGCGATGCCCTGCTCCAATATGCTCTCGATGCGGGCAAAATATTCGTTCCGGCGTCGCCGGATTTCCTTGCGCATGTCGCCTTCAAGGTCCGTATAATGGTCCATGAAAGCGCGCACGAAGCCGGGATGCTCGGCGATCTGCCGCAAAATGCCTACACAGGCGTGCCGCAGCAATTCAGACGGCTGGAGGCTGGGGTCCGACAACTCTTCCAGCCCCTGAAGCAAGGCGTCCATATGCAGTTCGTGGATCGCATAGAGGATCGCAGACTTGCTCTTGAAGTAATGATATAGGGTCGGTTTGCCCAGGCCCACTTCATCGGCCAGCATCTGCATGGATGCCTTGTGGTAGCCGACCTTGTCGAACAGATTGGCGCAATGCATGATGATTTCGAGGCGCTTTTCATCATGAGCCTCGGTGTTGGCCCGCTTTTTTCTCAATGCCTTTGCCATATATTGCGGCTTCCACCTTCAGTTATGAATATCGGACACAGTCCCCGTCAGTCATGCGAACGCGCGGACATGATCATTGCGCCACCGCACCGCCATCGACCGCTAGTTCCGCACCGGTAATAAAAGACGCTTCGCTGGAAGCAAGAAACAAAACGGCGGCGACAACTTCCTGCATGTCGGCCATGCGTCCCATGGGCACGCGAGATAGCCGCCGGCTCAAGACGGCTGGGTCAGCGCCCAGCACCGCCTGTGCCATCTCGCTGTCGATGGGGCCGGGATGAACGGAGTTGCATCGGATGCCGTCCGCCGCCTGCTGGGTCGCGACGACCTTGGTCAAGACGTGGACGGCGGCCTTGCTGGCCGCGTAGGCCCCCTCCATGATCTGCCATTGGCCGAGGCCCGCCGCCGAAGAAATGTTGACGATCGATCCGCCCCCGCCGCGCCGCATGATCGGAATGACATGCTTGCATCCCAGAAAGACACCCTTGGCGTTGACCGCCATGACCCGGTCCCACTCGTCCGCCCGCCGGTCCTCGACTGGAACGAAGGGCACCGCGACGGCGGCATTGTTCACAAGAATGTCGATCCGGCCGTGTGCTGCTTCAACCTCGCCGAGTGTCGATTGCCACTGCGCTTCGTCGGTCACGTCAAGATGATGGTAATGGGCAGGAGCACCCGTCGCGGCCAGCGACCTCGCGCATTCAATACCCTCTGCGTCGGCGACATCCGCCAGGTGGACCGTAGCGCCTTCTTGCAAAAAACGGGTGGCGATCGCAGCGCCCAAGCTGCGCGCCGCGCCTGTCACCACGGCGATCTGCCCCGTCAGTCTTCCGGAAAATGTTGGTTGCAAAACGGCGGCTCTCCCGGTTAAATAGATCGACCGACTGGACGGTTGTTAACAGCATATCGTCAGCCTTTCCACTTTGCAATCAGGCTTTGCAGTTGGTAGGCGTCCGCCAACCGGCCAGGGAGATGAATTTGAAAGACAAGATTGCGATCGTCACCGGCGCCAGCTCCGGGCTTGGCCGTCATTTCGCCTTGCTGCTGGCGGGGCAGGGCGCGCATGTGCTGGCGTGCGCGCGGCGGGCCGAGGCCCTGGCCGCTCTGGCGGACGAGATCGCGGCGGCGGGCGGGCGGTGCGATCCGCTGGTCATGGACGTCACCGATCGCACATCGGTTGAATCGGCGATGGCGGAGGCTGTCCGGATCGCGGGCCAGGCGCCGGACATTCTTGTCAACAATGCGGGGGCGGCTCACACCAAAGCGGCCATCGATCTGACCGAGGAGGATTGGCACGCTGTCCTCGACCCCAATCTGACCGGCGCTTTCTATGTTGCGCAGCAGGCGGCGCGGCTCATGCGCGATGGCGGCGGCGGATCGATCGTGAACATCGCCTCTATTCTGGGCGAGCGCGTGGCGCAGGGCCTGGCGCCCTATATCGCGAGCAAGGCCGGCCTCATTCATCTCACCAAGGCGCTCGCGCTGGAATGGGCGCGCTACAATATCCGCGTCAATGCGCTGGCGCCCGGCTATGTCGAAACGGACCTTAATCGCGATTTCTTCGCCACGCCGGCAGGACAGCGGATCATTGAGCGGATTCCGCAGCGCCGCCTGGGCCAGCTGACGGATCTCGACGGACCGCTGCTGCTGCTCTGTTCCGATGCCGGGGCCTATATGACCGGATCGGTCATGGCGGTCGATGGCGGGCATCTGGTGAATTCGCTCTGAAAAGAGCATCGTGAAATAAATGTGATCCACATTTCTGTTCGGGCTGAGCCTGTCGAAGTCCTTCATTTTCCTTCAGAATCAAGAAAAGCCCTTCGACAAGGTTCTCCTGAGCGCCCGCCCTGCGGGCAGTCGAAGGGCTCAGGGCGAACGGTGATTCTGATTTATCGTAAGTTGCTTTAGCACCATTCCAATAGCCCGAATTTTCCGTCACGTCCGCCTTTCATCTGCATTGACAACCGACCGGTCGGTCGTGAATAATGATGCAAAATGTCAGGAGAGCGAATATGTGGCAGTTCAAAGGCAAGACGGCGGTGATTACCGGCGCCGGCAGCGGCATCGGCGAAGCGATTGCCCATCGGCTGGGCGCAGCCGGAATGTCGGTGGTCGTGGCCGATGTCGATCAGGACGCCGCTGATCGGGTTTGTCGCGACCTTCAGGCTATGGGCATTGCCGCCCTTGCCGTTCATACGGATGTTTCCAGCCAGGACAGCCTGGACCGGCTCGCCGATGCCGCCTGGTCGGCCTTTGGTTCGGTCGACCTGCTCTGCAACAATGCCGGGGTCGTTCCCGCAGGCCGGTTCCGTCCAGTCTGGGACTATCCGCTTGAGGATTGGCAATGGGCGCTGGACGTCAATCTGATGGGCGTCATCCACGGCTTGCGCGCCTTCGTGCCGCGCATGCTGGCCCAAGGGACAGAGGGACACATCGTCACCACGGCGTCCGTGGCGGGGCTGGTGAGCGGCTCGGGAAGCGCGGTCTATAGCACGGCCAAGCATGCGGCTGTCCGCGTTACCGAAGCCCTTTACGCCTCGCTGGTTGAGATGGACGCGCCCATCGGCGTTACGCTGCTCTGCCCCGGTCTGGTCAACACGGCCATCTACAGGTCGGAACGCAACCGGCCGGACGGACTGGTGCCCGCTGCTGGTATCGCGGAGGAAACGCCCGAGCTTCAGGCCGTGGCCGACAATCTTTACGTGAACGCCATTTCGCCTCAGGCCGTAGCTGAGCAACTGTTTGAGGCGATCTGCGAAAACCGCTTCTATGTCCTCACATCCGATCAGTTTGACTCGGCGATCAGAATGCGGGCGGAATGTTTGCTCGAACGGCGTAATCCCCGGTTTGAGAATCTGCTGACGCTCACCCGGGCGGATGTGCGGTCATGACCGCGCCAGCCTATCCGCGCCTCTTCGCGCCGCTGAAGCTGGGGGGCGTCACCTTGCGCAATCGCCTGGTCATGCTGCCGCACGGCACCAGCATGCTGCGCGACGGCGCGATCCTGGACGATGACATTGCATATTATCGCGCCAGAGCACGGTCAGGCCCTGGCATGATGATTACCGGAGCGGCCGTCGTTGCGCCCGAATCGGCGCGCCGTCCGCGCATACTCGTGGAAAATTACAGCGATCATGTGCTGGGCGGGCTGGCAAGGCGCGCCGAGGTGATCCGTTCGCACGGGGTGGTCGCGGTGGGGCAGATTATTCACCTCGGCCGGGAATCGATCGGCATGGAGTCCGATCATGCGCTGGTCGCGCCGTCGGCGCTGCGGTCGCCGCGCGATCCCTTTCCGCCGCATGTCCTGACCGAGCCCGAAATCGCGGACATCGTTCGCGCCTTCGGACATTCGGCGGCCAATCTGAAGAAGACTGGGCATGACGGCGTGGAGATCCACGGCGCACACGGCTATCTGGTGGCCCAATTCCTCTCGCCCGCGACCAATTTGCGTGACGACGCCTATGGTGGCGATCCGGAAAGGCGGTTCCGTTTCCTGCGCGAAGTGATCGCCGAGATTCGCGCGCGATGCGGCGATGATTTCCTGCTCGGCCTGCGCCTGAGCGCCGACGAGGAAATCGCGGACGGCCTGGAGATCAGCGACACGGTGCGGATCGTGAACCAGGTCGAGCGGGAAGGGGGCGTCGATTATCTCAGCATCACACTGGGCACGCGCGGCGCCTATGTGAAGGACGTCACACAGCCCGAAGCGACGGCGGCGCGCGCCGCCGGCATCATCAGGAACGCCTGCGGCATTCCTGTGCTGGTGGGGCAGCGCATCACGCGGCCCGACCGCGCCGAACAGATATTGAGCGAGGGTCAGGCGGACATGATCGGGATGGCCCGCGCCTTCATCGCCGACCCCAATTGGGTCGCGAAGGCGGCGGACGGGCGTGCCGATCAGATCCGCCCCTGCATCGGCGTCAATCAGGATTGCCGTGCCTTTGCGCCGCATCTGCATTGCGCCGTGAACCCTCAGGCCGGACGTGAAAATGTTGCTCCTTTCGCCGCTGAAGAAAGGGCAGCCCACAGCCGCAAGGTCGCCATCATCGGCGCTGGTCCCGCCGGTCTGGAGCTGGCGCGCACCGCGACCCTGCGCGGCCATGACGTGACCCTGTTCGAGGCGAGCGATGGCGTGGGCGGCCAGTTTCTTTACGCCTCGTCTGTTCCGCACCGGCAGGGCCTGCGCGCGCTCATCGACTTCTATCAGAAGGAACTGCGCCGGCTGGGCGTTCCAATCGAATTCGGCGCGACGATCGAAGGTCCGGGCGACCTTCCGGCGCCCTACGACGCAATCATCGTGGCGACTGGCGCGAAGGCAAAACCGGTGCCTGAAGAATTCGCCGGACCGACGGTCAGGAGCTGGTTCGACATATTGAGCGACGGAGCGCCAGCGCCCTCGGGCAACGGCCGGGCGCTCATGGTCGATGACGGCAGCGGTTTCTGGTGGAATTATGGCGTTGCGGAATTGCTGTCGGAGGCGGGTTGGCAGGTGGTGTTCGTTTCTCCCTCGGCAGCCATCGGCAACAATATACCGACCGAAAGCCTGCCGCCTCTGCTGGCGCGGCTGGGACGCGGAGGAACGGAATTCCGACTGCTCACCCAGCTTTTTTCGGTAGACGGCGAACAGGCCGAACTCATCAATATGTCCAGCGGCGCGGTCGAGGATATGACATGCGGGCTGGTGGTGATGCAAAAGGGCCGCGCGCCCAGCGGCCCGCTCGAGGCCTTCCGCAGCGCGGGTGTTGCGGTGCACAGCGTCGGCGACTGTGTCACGCCACGCCGCATGTCGCATGCGGTGTTTGAGGCGCAAAGGCTGGCGTTGTCGCTCTGATGCGTATGATGGGAGGAAAGTTGCCCTTCCCCTCCCGCTTGCGGGAGGGGTTAGGGGAGGGCATG
>CBHCMH010000155.1:0-5422 GCA_965974445.1 uncultured Rhizorhapis sp. | reverse complement strand
ATGAGGTCGGAGAGACGGTGACAGCGCCCTTTCGGTTCCCGCGATTTTTCGTGACCAATCCCAGCCCGTGCCCATACCTGCCGGGCCGGAGCGAGCGGAAGGTGTTTACCGAGCTTAGCGGCGAAAATGCCTCTGAGCTGAATGACGCGCTGGGCCGCATTGGTTTTCGCCGCAGCCAGAATGTCGCCTATCGCCCCAGCTGCGCGGGGTGCACCGCCTGCGTCTCCGTCCGCGTCGTGGCCCATGAGTTTCAGCCCAACGCGACGCAGCGCAAGCTGCTCCGGCGCAATGAGGATCTGGTCGTCACCGCGTGCAAGCCCTGGTCTACCGATGAGCAGTTCGAGCTGCTGCAGCGCTATCTGAAGGCGCGCCACCCCGGCGGGGGCATGACCGAGATGGACGAGATGGACTTTGCCGACATGGTCGAGCACACGCCGGTGGAAAGCTATGTCATCGAATATCGCGAGCCTTCGGACAATGGCGCGCCGGGGCGGCTGGTGGGCGCCTGCCTGACGGACCGGCAGGGCGACGGGCTGTCGATGATCTACAGCTTTTTCGATCCCTATCATGACAGCCGGCCGGGCCTGGGCAACTATATCATCATGGACCATATCCTGCGCGCGCGGCGGGCGGGGCTGCCCTATGTGTATCTCGGCTATTGGGTGGAAGGGTCCAAGCGGATGCAGTACAAGGTCCGCTATCGCCCGCTGGAGCGGCTCAGCAAGGCGGGATGGACGCGGTTCGATCCCGACGAGCAGGAGCAGGCGATCCGCGAGGTTGCCTTCGCCGGCGACCTGCATGAGCGGCACTTGCCGATGGAGCTGGCGGGGATCTTCCGGAAGTAGGGGCGAGTGATCGGGTGGGCGTAGGTTCACTTTTGGGGCTGGTTCCCGCATCGCCCCTATATTAAGCCCAGCGCATGACTGTTGACCAAATGCACCCCGCGCGTGCGGCCGCCACCCTTGTCATCTTTCGGGATCGCCCGGGCGAAGCGGCGGAATTGCTCATGATGGAGCGGTCTCGCGCGATGGATTTCGCGGGCGGGGCGCTGGTTTTTCCAGGCGGGGCGGTCGATGCGGACGATGCGGGGCCGGCCGGACTTTTTGGCCATGGCCTGGAACTGGAAGAGGCCGCCGCGCGGGTGGCGGCTGTCCGGGAAACGCTGGAGGAATGCGGCCTGGCGCTGGGATTTTCGGGTGGGCTTGAGCCGGCGCTGGCGACGCGGCTTCGGGCGCGCCTTGCCGCTGGGGAGGGCTTTGCCGCTCTGCTCGCTGAATATGAGCTTGCACTCGACCTGCAGCAATTGGTGCCGTTCGCCCGGTGGCTGCCCAACGTAAAGCACAAGCGCAATTACGACACGCGCTTCTATCTGGCGCGGCTGGCTGACGACAGCCACGAACCCTGCGCCGATGCGACCGAGAATGTCAGCCTGTTCTGGGCCAGCGCGCACGATGTGCTCGCCCGCGCCGACCGGGGCGATGCGAAAGTCATCTTCCCCACACGGCGCAATCTGGAAAGGCTGGCGCAGTTCGGCGATTTTGCCTCCGTCAGCGCGCATGCGCGGTCCATCGCCGTCCGGACGATCACGCCCTGGGTCGAGGAGCGTGGCGGGATTGAACATTTGTGCATTCCGGAAGGCTGCGGCTATCCGGTTACGACCGAGGCGCTGGCGACTGCATTACGCGCCTTGTGACAGGGCAGGGCGTGCACTGCGGCGTCAGTTTCAGCAGCCGCGCGGAGGGGCCGTCCTCCAGCACCCAGAGCGCGCCGTCCGGTCCCTGTTCGACTTCCCGAATACGGTGGTCCATGTCCCAGCGGTCGGCCTTGCGGGCATTGTCCCCATTGAGCGCAACGCGGACCAGCGCCTGGCCCGACAGCGCGCCCAACAGCATGGAACCCTTCCAGCGTGGGAAAAGGTCGCCGGAATAGATGACGGCCCCGGCGGGGGAGATAACGGGGGTCCATGACAGCTTCGGAGCTTCGAACTCCGGCCGGGTGTCGTGATCGGGGATCGGACGGCCGTCATAATGATCGCCGTTGGACACAATGGGATAGCCGTAATTTTCGCCTTTTTTGATGAGATTCAGTTCATCGCCGCCGCGTGGTCCCATCTCATGGGCCCACAGCCGGCCGTCGGCATCGAAGGCCATGCCCAATATGTTGCGGTGTCCCAGCGACCATATCTGCGCGGTAATTCCGCCTTTTTGGGCGAAGGGATTATCGTCCGGCACGGACCCGTCCGGGCGCAGGCGAACGATCTTCCCCAGGTTGGTGGCCATATCCTGAGCAGGGGTGAATTTCTGCCGCTCGCCCGAGCTAATGAACAGATATTGCCCATCCGGCGAAAAGGCGATTCGGTGCGCGAAATGGCCACTTCCCGTCACTTTGGGCTGTTGCCGCCAGATGACCTGCAAACCGTCCAGCCGCGCTTGTCCATCGTTTTCCACCAGTCTGGCGAGTCCCACGACTGCGCCGCTGCCGCCGTTGCCTGCTTCGACCCAGCTGAGATATACGGACCTGTCTTCGCCAAAGGCGGGTCCCGGCACGATGTCCCCAAACCCGCCCTGGCCGCGATGGACAACTTCGGGTACGCCCGCGACATCGGTGACGGCACTGGATGAGGGAGAATATAGCTTCAACGCACCGGCCTTTTCCGTCACCAGAAGCCGCCCGTCGGGCAGAAAGGCCATGGCCCATGGCTCGTCGAACTCAGCCACAGTCTGCACGGAGAAGGGCGGCTGGTCGACCGGCGCGATTTGCGACTCGTTGGCGGCGAAGGCCGCGTTGTCCGCAGGGGCGCCGGTGTCATTGCTGCAGGCAAGAAGGGCGATGGGCGCGAACAGGATCATCGGGGGGCGGGGCATGTCGGTCGCTCCGGAAAGCAGGGAATTGCCCGGACAATCAAGGACGTCTGTTTTGGTTGCAACAGAAATTCCGCGCCCCGGTACGACAGTCGCGGCTAAAGGCTTGCGGCGCGTAGTGCTTGTGGCTATAGGCATGACTTCTCTCGACATCGTCAAAAATGTTGGGGCTGGCGCCGCAAGGGGCTGGCGGCAAAAGCGCATGTGTTGAACTGGAGCATGAATGGCGGATATCGCCGCACTGACGGAGCTGATCGAACCGGAGGCGAAGGCCCTGGGATTCGCTCTTGTGCGGGTGAAGCTGCTCGGCGGGGACGATCTGACGCTGCAGGTCATGGCGGAGCGTCCCGAGACCCGGCAGCTGACCATCGACGATTGCGCGGCCTTGTCGCGCCGCATTTCGGACCTGTTCGATGAGGTGGACCCGATCGAGGAGGCCTACCGGCTGGAAGTGAGCTCGCCCGGCATCGACCGGCCGCTGACCCGCTTGGCCGACTTTGCCGACTGGGCAGGGCATGAGGCGCGCGTCAATGTTGCCGAGCCCGTGGATGGACGCAAGCAGTTCAAGGCGAAGCTCGCGGGAATCGATGGTTCGACAGTGCTGCTGGACGATCCGAAAACCGGCGATGTGCGGATCGACTTTTCCAATATCCACAGCGCGAAGCTGGTGCTGACCGACGCGCTCATCAATGCTACAATGCCGCTTTCCCCGGAAGGCGCGGACGACATTCAAACGGAAGAATAAGGACTATAGCCATGGCTACCGCCATTTCCGCAAACAAGGCCGAACTGCTCGCGATCGCCAACAGCGTTGCGTCGGAAAAGATGATCGACAAGGCCATCGTGATCGAGGCGATGGAGGACGCAATCCAGCGCGCCGCCCGCGCCCGCTATGGCGCCGAGAACGATATCCGGGCGAAGCTGGATCCCGAGAGCGGCGACCTGCGTCTGTGGCGCGTGGTGGAAGTGGTCGAGGCGGTCGAAGACTTTTTCAAGCAGGTCGATGTCAAGGCCGCGCAGAAGCTGCAGCCGGGCGCGAGCGTTGGCGACTTCATCGTCGATCCGCTGCCCCCGATCGACCTTGGCCGCATCGACGCGCAGTCGGCAAAGCAGGTCATCTTCCAGAAGGTCCGCGACGCCGAGCGCGAGCGGCAACATGAAGAATTCAAGGATCGCGTCGGCGAAATCATTACCGGCGTCGTGAAGAGCGTCGAGTTCGGCCATATCGTCGTCAATCTGGGCCGGGCCGAGGGCGTTATCCGCCGCGACCAGCAGATTCCGCGCGAAGTGGTGCGCGTCGGGGATCGGGTGCGCTCGATCATCCTCAATGTCCGCCGCGAAAATCGTGGGCCGCAAATCTTCCTGTCGCGCGCGCATCCGGAATTCATGAAGAAGCTGTTCGCGCAGGAAGTGCCGGAAATCTATGACGGCATCATCGAGATCAAGGCCGCCGCGCGCGATCCGGGCAGCCGCGCGAAGATCGGCGTCATCAGCCGTGACGGCAGCATCGATCCCGTCGGCGCATGCGTCGGCATGAAGGGCAGCCGCGTGCAGGCCGTCGTCCAGGAAATGCAGGGCGAAAAGATCGACATCATTCCCTGGAGCGAGGATACGGCGACCTTTGTCGTCAACGCGCTGCAGCCCGCAACCGTCAGCCGCGTCGTCATCGACGAGGATGAGGGGCGTATCGAAGTGGTGGTGCCCGACGACCAGTTGAGCCTGGCCATTGGCCGCCGCGGCCAGAATGTCCGCCTCGCCAGCCAGCTGACCGGCAAGGCGATCGACATCATGACCGAAGCCGACGCCAGCGAGAAGCGTCAGAAGGAGTTCGTCGAGCGCTCCGAACTGTTCCAGAATGAACTGGACGTCGATGAGACGCTTTCGCAGCTTCTGGTCGCCGAAGGCTTTGGCGAGCTTGAAGAAGTCGCCTATGTGGGCGTCGAGGAATTGGCCGCTATCGAAGGTTTTGACGAGGAGCTGGCCGAAGAGCTGCAAAGCCGTGCGCTCGAAGCGCTGGAGCGCCGTGAAGCCGCTGCCCGCGAGGAACGTCGCGCGCTTGGCGTCGAAGATGCCTTGGCCGACATGCCGCACCTCACCGAAGCCATGCTGGTGACGCTGGGCAAGGCGGGGATCAAGACGCTTGACGATCTGGCCGACCTTGCCACCGACGAACTGGTGGCAAAGAAGCGTGTCGATACGCGCCGTCGCGGCAAGGAAAGTGCCGAGGACAAGGGCGGCGTACTCGCCGAATATGGCCTCAATGAAGAGCAGGGCAATGAGATCATCATGGCCGCCCGTGCGCATTGGTTCGAAGATGAGGACAATGGGGAGGACGCGGTTGCGGATACTTCCCAATGAGACGCTAAGCGTTGATGTAGGCGTGGTGAAGCCCCTCCCCTTCAGGGGAGGGGGCTGGGGGTGGGGGCCATCGCATCCAAGCGATGGCTGGCGAAGCCATTTTGCCAGCCTTACCGGCCCCACCCCAACCCAGTTCGCGACCGGCCCTGTCCCCCAGACCGGGCCGCAGCGCGAACTCCTGAAGGGGAGGGGCTTATGAACAC
>CBHCMH010000154.1:0-5449 GCA_965974445.1 uncultured Rhizorhapis sp. | reverse complement strand
AATCATGGCTGGAAGTACGGGAATGCCCGCTCTGGACCGGCGCCATCGCCTTTCGCCGCGACCTGCTGATCGAAGCCGGACTATTTCCCGAGGGCCGCGCGGTTCGCGGCGGAGACAAGGATCTGTGGCTGCGGGTCATGCGCCTCACCCGCCTTGCCTACGCACCGGTGAGAACGGCGGAATTCAGCCGGGAGTCCGTCAACAAGGTGAGCAACAGCACCGACACCCTCTCCCGCCCCTGCCTGGTCGAAACGGCGCGAGCGATGATGGCCGGAGCATCCCGTGCGGAACGCCGGTTGCTACGCCGGCTCATCAACCAGGAAATCGGCCATTATGTCCGCTATTCGATGAAGGGGGCTGGCCGGATCAATATCCCGGCCGGAGAGATCGCCCTTCCCGAGGGGATCGGCACCCTCGCCTTGCTGATGGCGGCGCGGTGGCTACCCGCGTCGATCCGGCAGGCCGGGCACAGCCTTTCCCGCAGGGCGACGTCGTCTTAGCGAGTGAAGCGACATTCAGCGCCCCGCCGCGCCGTCAAATGCGTCGGCACAGCGTTGCATCAGCCATTCCGGCACAATGCGGTTGATGTAGCCATCCGACCCGGCTTGCGACAACAGCTTGGCCGGGACGCCGCCGACAACGCCCTTGTCCGGCACATCTTTCGTCACCACGGCGTTCGCGCCGACCGCGCAGTCATCGCCTAGGTACACGCGCCCGATGATCTTGCACCCCGACGCAAGGAACACCCGATCGCCCAATATGGGCGAACCCGCGCGCGGCCCCCGATTGGACTGCCCCAGCATGATGCCATGCGTCAGATTGGCGTTCGCCCCGATGACGGCGTCGCCATTGATGTAAACGCCGCCAAAGCGATTGATGAACAGGCCAGGGCCGATCACCGTATATTCGGGAATGGCGAAGCCGAACTTGTAACGGCATCGCAGCAACCACAGCTTGGCCAGCGGATACAGGCCGAACGCCTGAAACCGGCGCGTGCGCAGATAGCCGCAACTGCGCATCAGCACGGTATATTTATAAGCCGGCGTGAAGAGGAAATGCCGCCAGAAGGATCGGGCGTCCACCCTTCCCGCATAGCGGTAGAGATCGGCCTGCAACAGGGCGGTCAACTTGCGCAGACTGCGCGCGCAACCCCGGCTGTGCGGCTTTCCAAGCGATTCGACAATGGGTGTCATCTTGTTCAAAAGCCTGGCTCCCCGACTGGACTGTCATTCCGGTTCCGTTTTGGCACGGTGTGCGCGGACATCACCCCTTCGATAGCCGCCCAGTATCGCGCCGCCGTTCGTTCAACGCTGAACTGCCGCGACAGGTCCAGCGCCGCCGCCCCACGATCAGCCCGGCCGTCAGGTTCAAAGACGGCGCGCAGGGCTTCGGCAAAGGCGGCCGGATCATTTTGGGGCACGACGGCCCCCGCCGGGCCATGCACGATCCCGTGCACTTCCTCCCTCGCGCGGCCCAGCAGGATCTCCGACGGCCCCGATGGGCAGTTGGCCGCAACAACCGGCAAGCCGCAGGCCATCGCCTCCACCATGCCGTTGGGAAATCCCTCGGCATTGGAGGGCAGGGCGAATAAGGCCGCCCGCTTCAACACCGCGAAGGGATTGTCCAGGAAGCCCGGCAAAAGAATGCGATCCCGAAGCCCCATCTGCTCGATTTGCGCCAGCAGCGCACCGCGCAGCGGCCCTTCTCCGAGGATAACCAAACACGCTGGCAAGTCGGCGCGGGCGAAAGCCTCTATCAGCATGCCGAAATTCTTGTTGGGAACCAGCCGCCCCGCCGCGACGATCAAATCGCCCTGCAGGGACAAGGCGGGGGGTACAGCGGAAAGACTGGCGATCCTGTCATGGTCCACCGGGTTGGCGATCACCGAAAGGCGGCTTTGCTTCACCCCGAAATTCCGCCGCAGATCCTGCGCCACGCCCTGCGAGACGGCGATGACATGATCGGCGCGGGGATAGGTTGCACTGACCATCATGCGGGCCGCCATGGCGGAGAGGCCGCCATTAAGATGCGCCGAGGCATTGACGCGCTCGCTGATGAGGCAAGCGGTCGGCCGCCCCGCGGTGGCAACAACGTTGGCCACATTGGACCGGGTAAGAAAGCTCAATGTCACATCGGGCCGCATATCCGACACCAGCCTTCGCACGGCCAAGATGCTGGGCAAAAGACGCCCCCCGCAGTCAAGCTGAACGGTCTGCACCCATTCGGGTGGAGCGTAGGCGGCGGCTTCCCGGTCGAGCAGCGCCAGCGCAATATCGAAACGGTCGCGCCAGGGGGCCGACGCGTGCAGCAAGGTGGCCATCACCCGTTCCGCGCCGCCGCCTGTCAGCGAATTGATGATGAAAAGCGCCTTTCCGCGCACGCCAGATCTCATCCGGCTATTTGACCAGCCCGGTGCCGATCCGTTCTTGGCGCGGAGCGACGGCCGATGCGGGCCGGAAGCTGTAATAGATCTTGGCGGTGCTGTCCGCCGACTTGTCCCAATCGAAACGCCGCCGCACCATCTGCGCCTCGGCCTCGATGGGATCGTGGGTCTGCTCCAGCATGCGGGCGAGCATGGCCCGGTTGCCCACGGGAAAATAGCGCTCGGCGCTGAAGCCCAGGTCGAGATTGGCGGGGATATCGCTCAGGATCATCGGCGCGACGCAGGACGCCGCCTCCAGCGCCGCGATCGGTAGCCCTTCATGGTGCGAAGGCATGGCGAAGAGGACGCAATGCTCGTAAAGGCATTTGAGCGCGGCGCGCGGCTGGCGACCGACGAAGACCACCCGGTCGCTCGCCTTGCCGAGCAGCGAACGGACATAGTCGGTCTCATGATCCGCGCCGCCCGCGATTACAAGCTTGCGGCCGTCCGGCTGGCGGCTCGCCAGAAAAGCCTCGATCAGGTCGTCAAACCCCTTTTCCGGAACCAGCCGTCCGACGGCGAGCACATAACTCTTCGGCTTCAGGCCTAGTTCGTCCAAAATGGATGCCGGATCACGTTCGTCGCGCGGCATGTGCGGCGCACCGTTGGGGATATAGACAACCTTGTGCGCCTGCGACGGAAACACCGCTTTCAGGCTTTTCGCCAGCGAAGGCGACACGGCGATCACGCGATGCGCCCAGATCAACGCCGCGCGCTCGCCCATGCGTAGGACGGACTTCGCGAACCCGCCCCATTTGGCGCGTTCATAATCCGCGCCATGATGGGTAACGACCACATGCAGCCCCAGCACTCTCGCCAGCGGCGCGAGCAAGGCCGGGCCGATCCCATGGATGTGCACCACATCAACACGCCGAATGAAGGTGTACAGGATCGCGATGAAGGTAGCCACGATGGCTTCCAGCGACTTCGACTGCGGCGAAGGCAGCGGTTGCAGCGTCAGGCCCCGATAGGATTTCGGCCCTTCCGCCACATAGGGTGCCCGGCACAAGATGGTGATGTCCAGATCGCCATTGCGCGCCTTGATGCGGGGCATCAGTTCTTCGCAATGACTTTCGACGCCCCCCATCACGCCGGGAATACCGCGCAGCCCCGTCACATGAATCTTCATGGCGTACGATCCCTTTTACCAAGTTTTTCGCACCGGCGCAGGACACAAACATAATGCGCCACCGGCCGGAACCGGCCCCCAGAACATCCTCTTGTTTTTATCTACGACCTTTGAACGAACCCGAGGGGATCATAGCGCGGCGGCAATGACACTTAAACTTTCGATATAAGCCGTAACTGTCCCCTCATCGGATTTTCGGCTCCGCATATCGTGCGGCCCCGATCCGGTGTCCCCGTTGCAAGCTTCTTAACGAATTGGACTTTAGATGAAGCGCTTAGTTGAGGGCGAATGGTAAAACGGCTATGAGTCTTTTGGGGTAGAGCGGCATCCGCGTCAGGTGGGATCTGGTGTTCCGAATGACACTCTAGGGCAAAGGCGGATTACCCGCTCGGAAAGGCGACAGCGCCTTGTCGAGGAAACGGGCGGCACAACGGCGTCAACGCCGGGGGAGAGCGGAACGAAATGACAAGTGACAATGCCGACGCCCCAAGCCGGGCTAGCCAGGGTCAGCCAGCGGATGCGGCCGGCCAGGCTGTTGAGGCCGCGCATCTCGTCGGATCAGGCGTGCTGACCGGCGGCATCGCGATCGCGCTAACCCTCATCGCCATCCCTGTCTCGCTGGGCATGGGCCTCGCCTGGGGCGCACGCGCAATCGTCAAGCGCGTGCAGGGCGGCCAGTAAGGCCAGGCAACTGCCCGCCCCGGTATAATAGCATCAGACAAGCGCTTCCTTGAAGGTCGCGACCATCGCGGTCCAGGCGCGCGCCGCTTGCACGGGCTCGTGCGCGGTGCTGTCGGGCACCGTCCAGCCATGCCGGGTTCCGGGATAGACCTCCATCGTGGCGGGACGGCCAGCGGCGTCGAACGCCTGCTTCAGGGCCAGCTTCGCATCCGGTTCCTCGGCGTCGTCGTCCGCCGCAATGCCGATATGATAGGCGGCCTTGGTCCCGGCGATCAGGCGATGGGGGCTGTTGGGATCGTCGGTCACCAGCCTGCCGCCATGGAAGGAAACGGCGGCGGCCACCCGTTCCGGCCGCGCCGCCGCAGCCCAGATGGTCATCGCGCCACCCATGCAGAAACCGACTGCGCCCATCGGCTTTTTCCGGTCAACCTCGGGCTGGGCATCCAGGAAGGATATCAGGGCGAGCGCGTCGCGCGTAACCACTGCGTGGTCAAGCTCACCGATCATCTTCATCACCTGCGCCCGGTCATCGGGATTGGCGAAGCTGAACGTGGCGGGGAATACCGGCGCCTTGCGGACGCGGTAGAAGGGGTTGATGACCAGCACGGTATAGCCTTCAGCGGCCAGACGGGCGGCCATATCGACCTTCACCGGCCGCAGCCCCATTGCATCCGGGTACAGGATAATGGCAGGCCAGGGACCGCTCCCCTGCTGGGAAACCACAACCGCATCGCAAGTGCCATCGGGCGTTGTAATCTCTACAGGGCGCTGAACGACCACCTGTGCGGCATCGGCAGCGGTACTGGAGCCTACGGCGACCGCCGCCATTGACAGGATGGCGAACTCCCGCCGTGAAAGGGAATTTCCAGCCGACGACGACGCTTCCATTTCTGTCTCTCGCATATTGACTCCTCCGCGCTCGGGCCGGCGGGACCATATGACCCCAACTCAAGAGCACGCAGGCGCGTTATGCCCGCCATCTGCCGGAATTGCCAAAGCGAATATTGGACGAGGCATTAATGATATCGGCAGGCCCCAGACATGGGTAAGCCCCGTCACCAGTGGCGGCGGGGCTCCCATGAAGATTTCTTCCGTCAGGTCAAAACCTTCAGTTTTTCCACTTATCTTTCGATCAAGCGGACAACATTAACGTCCCACATAAGGGAGGGTTCCATGCAGTCGAAATTTTTTTCGGGATTCACCGATGCCGACTTTCC
>CBHCMH010000153.1:0-5454 GCA_965974445.1 uncultured Rhizorhapis sp. | reverse complement strand
GGTGTCTGCCCCAGAGCGATCAGCACGGCCCGCTTGATGTCTCCGGAGGCCTTGCCGAGCGCCATTTCGGCGGCGGGCCTGTCCACCCCGGTAATTTCACGAACCATCTCGACGGCGCGATGGCGGAGTTTGGCGTTGGATATCCGCATATCGACCATCAGGCCGGCGTAAATCCGTCCCAGGCGGAGCATGAGCGCGGTCGAGAAAAGGTTCATCGCGATCTTCTGCGCTGTGCCCGCCTTCATGCGCGTCGACCCCATCACGACTTCGGCGCCTGTGTCGAGAAGGATCGGATGCGTGGCTACGGCCAGTAGGGGCGTTCCGGGATTATTGGCAAAGCCGATCGTCAGGGCGCCGCTGGTGTGTGCCTCGGAAACGGCAGCGAGGGTGTAGGGCGTCGTCCCGCTGGCGGCGACGCCCACGATCACGTCCGAAGCGGCCGGCGCAACGCCGCGCATCTCCCGCTCGCCTGCCGCAGCGTCGTCTTCCGCCCCCTCGACACTGGAAAGAAGCGCCTCCTTCCCTCCGGCAAGGAGGTAGAGGACCCGTTCGCCGTCCCAGCCATAGGTCGGCCCCAATTCCACGCCGTCCTGAACGGCGATGCGTCCCGACGTGCCCGCGCCGACATAGATGAGGCGGCTGGCCGGATCCGCGAGGCGCATTGCGGCCTCCTCGGCGGCTTTGGCAATGGCCGCGGTCTGGGACTGCACCGCTGCCATTGCGGCACGCTGCGCGTCCAGCATCGCCTCGACGGCTGTACCCGTAGGCCAGAGATCGAGATCGGCATAGCGGACATCTCGCTCTTCCGTGCTCATCGAAGCCTCTCCTTGCATGTCACATGTTCATGCTATCCAATTGCCAGGAATATTCGAGGACGCCATGGAACTCTATATCGGAATAGACGCCGGCGGGACACATACGCGCGCAAGGCTGGTTTCGGGGGATGGAAAGGTGCTGGGCGTCGGTGAAGCAGGCGCGGCGAATACGCCTGTCGGTCTGGAGCGCGCCTTGCGGGCCGTCGAGGAGGCCTGTGCGCAAGCCATGGCCAAGGCCGGGCTGACCGAGGGAGACTTGTCCTCGATCAACGCTGGTCTGGGTATGGCCGGCCTTAATCGCCGCAACATGCTCCAGGGGCTCAAGGATCACAGATTTCCGTTCAAATCCATTGCCTTCGCCAGCGATGCGGCGATCGCCAATCTGGGCGCTCATGCGGGCGGAGACGGGGCCGTCATGATCGTGGGCACCGGGAGCATCGGGTTCGGCCGGGTGGGCGAGAGGATATTCACCATCGGCGGCTACGGCTTTCCGGTTTCGGACGAAGGCAGCAGCGCCGAACTGGGCCTGCGCGCAATCCGGCGGGCCTTGTGGGCGCGCGACGGACGTATCGAACATTCCCCACTCACCCGCGAGGTGCTCGATCATTTCCATGGCTCTGCCGGGGCAATCGTCGATTGGACGGCAAGTGCCACCCCAGCCGACTATGGCGTGTTCGCGCCGATGGTGCTGGACCATGCCGATGCTGGCGACGCAACGGCGGAACTAATCGTTCAGGGGTCGGCGCGGCGTATCGATGAGATCATTCGCACGCTTTTCGATCTTGGCGCGCCGCATTGCTGCCTGATGGGCGGCGTCGCGGATCGCATACAGAGCTGGCTGGCCGCCAGCGTCCGCAAGCGCTTGCGCGCGCCTCTTGGCGATGCCCTTGACGGCGCAATCCTGCTCGCCCGCAAACGCGCCGCAGGGGAATGATGTCTCTCAGCCCATGGCCGCTGGGCCGGTCCGCTCTCCACCCACCCAGCTTTCAATGACCTTCATGTCCGAGTCCACGAGGACGAAATCGGCGCGCAATCCGGGTGCGATCAATCCGATGTCGCCGGACAGCCCGATCGCTGAGGCGGGCACCGCGGTTGCCATGCGGATGGCCGTCACATCATCGACACCCATCATCTCCCGCGCATTGCGAACGGCCTGGGCCATATTCAGGTTGGAACCGGCCAACGTTCCGTCAGGAGCGATGCAATAGCCGTCCGTTGCGGTGATCGGCATCTCGCCAAGCTGAAACGTCTTCCGATCCCACCCCACCGTCGGCATGGCGTCGCTCACCAGCGCCAACCGCTCAGCGCCGATGGCGGCGAGCGCGATGCGGAGGGACGCCGGATGGACATGATGGCCATCGACGATCAGCCCGCACCAAGTTCCTCCGGCTTCCAGCGCGGCGCCCACCACGCCCGGCTCCCGGCTTCCCAACTGGGTCATGGCATTGAACAGATGCGTGAACCCGCACAGCCCTTCGGCAAGGCCCGCCTGAATCTCCCGGTAGGAAGCGGCGGTATGGCCCGCGCAGACGATCACGCCCCGGTCCACCAGCGCGCGGATGGAACCCGGCGGAGCCAGTTCCGGCGCCAGCGTGACGATCATCCGCCCATGCCGGAGCGAGGCGAGCAGGTCGATGGCCTCCTCGTTCAACGTCCTGAAGCGGGAGGCATCGTGAATGCCCTTCTTTGCCGGATTGAGGAAAGGCCCCTCGATGTGAATGCCAAGGACGCCCGGCACCCCTCCTGCGATCGCAGCATCCACTGCGCCGATGGCCTGCGCTACGACGTCCAGATCGTCACTGATAAGCGTTGGCAGAAAACCGGTCGTGCCGAAGCGCCGATGGGCCGCCGCTATTGCTGCGATGCCTTCCACGGTCGGGTGATCGTTGAACAGTACGCCTCCGCCACCGTTCACCTGCAGGTCGATGAATCCGGGCAGGAGGTCGCCCGTGAGCTCCCTTGTCACCACGTCCTTGGGGCATTGGTTTGACGGCATGATGCCGATGATGCGCGCACTGTCCACCACGACACGGCGGTCGCTTTCAAATCCTGCCAGCGTCAGGACGCGTGAAGGCAGAAGCGCGAAGGTGCTCATCGGGTCTTTGTCACTTTTTGCAGATGGGACGGATGATCCGGATCCCGGTTGCGCGCAAGGGCCAGCTCAATGACAAGGCGGTAGAAGCTCTGGATCGCGGCAATCGGGCCAAGCGCGGGAGGCAAGCCCGGCAGGACGGGCAGGGTCAGCGCGCCGGAGCGGGCGCCGCCGGCCACGATCACCGGGGTGCCGCGACCAACGAACTGGCCCGCAAGCCGCTCGAACTCCTCCTGTCCCTTGTCGCCGGGCATGAACATGAAGACCGGAAAGCCGGGGCCGGCAAGCGCCGCCGGACCGTGCTGCACTTCGGCGACGCTGAATGCTTCGGCGTGAAGGCCGCACGTCTCCTTGAGCTTCAATGCCGCTTCCTGCGCCGTGGCGAAGTTCAGTCCACGGCCAAGGACAAACAGATTGTCCGCTCTGGCCAAGGCGGGGATGGCGGGCGACCAGTCAAGCTGCCAGGCATCGCGGAGAGCCTGTGGTGCGGTAGTCAGAGCCCGCAGCAATTGACCATCTTCTGTCCAGGCGGCGACAAGCCCGAGGATGGCAAGCATTGAGGCAATGAAGGATTTGGTCGCCGCCACACTTGTTTCGGGTCCGGCAAGCAGGGGGATCACCATGTCGGCCGTTTGGGCGAGCGGCGAGTCCAGGTCATTGACCATGGCCACTACCAGCGCCCCCGCCTTTTGCGCCGCGCGTGCGGACATGATGATGTCGGGACTGTGGCCCGACTGCGATATAACCAGGAACAGCGCGCCTTCCAGCTTGCGCCAGCGGGTTTCGTAAAGCGAAGAAACCGAGGGCGCGTAGGACGCCACAGGCGCAAGCGCATGCGTCTCGATAAGGTATTTGGCAAAGGTCGCGGCGTGGTCGGAACTTCCTCTGGCACAGGTGAGGAGCAGCGGCGGATCAAGATTGCGCAGCCGCCGGCCGAGATTGTCCAGCGGAACCAGGAGCCCGGCAAGCTGACGTTCCGCGACGGCGGCCGCTTCGGCGGCTTCCGCAAAGATGAGCGTCTGCTCCGCCCGCATCTTCATCGTTTGAACCTCGCCGGCGTTGGAGTCCTGAAGCTTACGCGACCGTGGGACGACCGTCCAGCATGAGGCGTTCCTACCGATAATTGTGCGGCCCGCATCGCTTCGCCGCACGATGCGCTCTGATTAGCCGCACAACCACCGCCTTCCCCAGCCTGTTCATCTCCGCGAAAGGTTAGCCTGAACAAGCAGGAAATCCATGGTATTCAGGTGCGGCTATATGCCGCACATCGTAATGAAGTTACATGGAGGGCTCTGACAGCCGATACGCCAGTGCAGGGGCGGCAGTCGGACGAGAAGCTGCGATCACGCAGGCCCGGCCAATCGAGTTGAAGGAGTAGCGCAATGAGTATCATTTCCAGAGGCCCAAGAATTCTTTTACCGTTTTCCGTACTTACCGGGCTGGCGTCGGCCAGCTTGTCTGCGCAGCCGCCGCAGGACCTGCCGGAAGCCGACCTCTCGGCGAGCTATAGCGCGCCTGCGCCCGAAGCGGCTGAGATGACCGAAGGACCGGAGATTGAAGGCATCATCTCCGCGCGCAACGGCAATCAGGTGCAAGTCACCACCGCCGACGGCTCCAACACAGTCGTCGCCGTCAACGATGCCACCCGCATCAAATCCAGCGGCGGATTTCTGGGCCTTGATCGCAACAAGCTTGCCGCCGACTCGCTGCTCAACGGTCTGCCGGTGACTATCAAGACATTGCAGTCGGGCGGTGGTCTGGTGGCCAGCCAGATCAGTCTCAAGAACAGGGACCTGAAGACCGCAACGATGATCCGCAACGGCACCGCCCAGGGCTTTGCCGAACAGACCGCGGCGACAGAAGCGCTGCGCGGACGTATGGGGGATATCGACCAGTATAATATCAAAGGCACGACGAACGTGAACTTCGATACTGGCAAGGCGGTGCTGTCCGCTCAGGCGAAAAACGATCTGTGCACCACTGCAGCCACGGCCGACGGGATGGAAAACGCCCTGCTGCTAGTCGTCGGTTACACCGATTCGACGGGAAGCGAGGATTTCAACCAGGTGCTCAGCGAAAAGCGGGCCAGCCGCGTCGTCAATTATCTTCAGCAGGCATGCGGCTGGAAACCCTATCGCATGCTGACGCCCACCGGCATGTCCGAAGCGGACCCGCTGGCGGACAATGAAACAGTTGAAGGCAAGGCACAGAACCGCCGCGTGGCGGTGAATATCCTGGTCAGCAAGGCCGTGGACGGTTTCTGAGACGGGTGAGTTGGGGTGGGCTTCGCCCACCCCGGATTATTGCAGCTGCGCAGTGGTCTCGCGCGGGATCAGGGTAAAATCGACGGTCTCGTGCCGCTCGGCCATTTCATCGCCGTTGGACGATGAAATGGCCGTCATCAGCATTTTCATCGCAGCGCAGGACATGTCCGAAATCGGCTGGCGGACGGTCGTAAGCTCCGGCCAGATCGTCGTGGCGAGAGCGGTGTCGTCGAAACCGCAGACGGTAAGTTGGCGCGGAACATCGATTCCCCGGCGCTGCGCC
>CBHCMH010000152.1:0-5496 GCA_965974445.1 uncultured Rhizorhapis sp. | reverse complement strand
GTGCGGGGGAGCAAGCCGTGGGCGTCCTCCTCCCGATTAAGGTCGATGACAAGACGCGACGATCCGCCGAGGATCGCGGCGCAATCAAGCTGAGCGACAAGATGCTCCGCCACCTCGGCCACCCCGATGTCGATGGCAATATGCTGGCCGAGCAGATCGGGCGCTATGCCAAGGTCGATGTCGGGCGGAACATTGTTGGAGGCATGGTCGGCGATAATCAGCATGCCGCTGCCGTTCATCTGTCCGATGATCCGGTAGGCTTCGTTCTGCATTCAGCGCACCCTTGAGGTTATGATCCACCAATCCGGGTGCGTCCCTTGCAGCGTCCCTGCCGCCTGCGCAAGGGCGGATTCGTCCCGGAACAGCGCGAAACAGGTCGCGCCCGATCCGGACATACGCGCCAGAAGCAGGCCATCCGCCTTCTGCAGTTCCGCCAGAACATCCGCAATTTCGGGGACCAGCGCGATGGCCGGGGCCTGCAGGTCGTTGCGGGCCTCCGCCAGCAACCGATCCAGATCGCCGACATGCAGCGCCCCCCGGTCCTGTTGGTCCCACGCCGCAAATACTGCCGCCGTGGACAGCGCCCTGCCGGGGTTCACCAGCAGCAGCGGCATGCCCGCCAGGCCAGCAATGTCGCGCAGGTCCAGCTCCTCTCCCCTGCCCGTGCCGACAAGCGTGCGGCTGACCACACAGGCGGGGACGTCGGAGCCGATTTCGGCGGCGATCCGCAGCAGACGGTCATCATTCCGTCGTTCCCGCCCTTCGACTGCCCGCCAAGGCAGGCGCTCAGGATAAACTTCCGCTATAGCGGAAGGCGGGAATCTATCTCCCTCCATGTCGGCTAAGCCGGAGGTCTCGGGAGATGGATCCCCGCTTTCGCGGGGATGACGAGGATGGAGTCCCCACAGTCTGGTCAAGAGGCGCAGGGCCGCCGCCGCATCCGCCGATCCGCCGCCGATGCCGGAGGCGATGGGAAGGTTCTTGGTAAGCCGAATATCAGCGCCAGCCGTGACTCCACAAGCGGACCGGAGCGCCTCCGCCGCGCGCACAACAAGATTGTCCGGGCCGCTCTCCAGTCCAAGGGCGAAAGGCCCGTCGATCGTCAGCGAAATTGCGCCGTCATCGCGCGCCCCGGCCTTCAGCCGGTCTCCGTCCTCGGCAAAGGCGAACAGGCTTTCGATCTGATGATAGCCATCGGCCCGCCGCCTGCGGACGTGCAGGGCAAGGTTGATCTTTGCATAGGCGGTTTCAGAAAGCATGGATGCTCGCTCCCTTTCCCCCGGACAGGACCATTGCAAAAGTCACCGTTCGCCCTGAGCTTGTCGAAGGGCACCATTTATTCCTCAAGAAAATGAGGGGCTTCGACAAGCTCAGCCCGAACGGATCTGGCTTTGATCGACTATTACAATGCCCCCCCGGACAAGAGAGGGAATGGCTAACCGTTTTTCCCATCAAGGCGCGGCAACGTCCGGGTGCAGGCCGAACTCGATCTTCCGTGAGATCCGCTTTTGCGCGGCCTGATCGGCAAAGACAAAGGCCGCTTTCCAGGAATAACGCGCCTCGAACTGGCGCCCGGCGGACCAATAGGCGTCGCCCAGATGCTCATTGACCGTCGCGTCGGCCGGTGCGCCGAGGACGGCCTTTTCAAGCACGGGGATCGCCTTCATCACATCGCCGTTCACATAATGCGCCCAGCCCAGTGAATCCATGATCGCCGCATCGTCGGGGCGCAGGCCGCTCGCCTTTTCGATAAGGCCAAGCGCTTCCTCGACATTCTGCCGCCGCTCGATCTGCGCATAGCCCAGATAGTTCAGGATGACCGGCTCATTGGGAGCGATGGCCGCGGCCTTTTCAAGCTCGGCCATGGCCTTGTCCCATTGTCCCGCCTGCTCCAGCGCGCTGCCCTTCAGCAGGTGTAGGGTCCAGGGCAGGGGAGTTTCGCCGAATATGTCCATCGCCTTCTGATAGGCGTCGGCAGCTGCCTGATGCTCGTCGCGGCGGGACAGCAATCCCGCGAGCCGGATATGATCCTGGGCATCCGCGCCCGGCGCGTCCACCGCCTGCCGGGCCATCGCAAGCGCCCGGTCCTTGTCGCCGCTGTCCAGCACGGCTGCAATCCGCACGTCATTGGCTGCAGACGCAAAGGACGAGTTCGACTTCAGTAAGGCCAGTTCCTTCAACGCGAATTCAGGTTGCCCGGCGTTCTGCAGTTCCCGCGCGAGCTGCACGCGATATTCTTCGGCGGACGGATCGGCAAAGGTCGCGATGCGAGCCGTGGAAAGGGCAAGGGTACGTCCCCCGTCGCCCGAAAGATCCTCGGCCAAGCGGAAGAGGAGGCGGGCAAATCCTTGGGCAGCGGTGCGGACGAATATCTGCTTTTTCGCTCGCCCAGCCTCGATCTCCTTCCGAAGAAGGACACAGTCCTTGTTTCGGATATCGAGCAGCGCGAGCGCGGCCTCCTTCCCGCCCAAATCCACCAGCCGCGCGGCCGCCGCCATCCGGAAGCCGGGCAATTGGTTGGTGCGCATGGCGACGGCCTGCTGGACATGGGGCATGGCGCCTTTGGCATCGCCCAGCGCAAGCAGCTGCAGCGCCGTATGTTCGGCCAGATAACGCCGCGTCAGGGTGGCGACGCCCTTGTCCCTGGGCATAATGGCGGGCGCATACTTGCCCTGGGCAAGCGTCATCCAGCTTTCGATGATCGGCGCCAGAAAGGCAAAATTATGCTCGCTGACCAGCCGTTTGTTCAGGGCATCGGCCCTTGCCCAATCCTGTTTGCCGATGCTTTCGGACAAGAGCAGCAAGACACCGTCGGGCGGCAACGCCATTTCGCGGTCCAGCACCGTCGCTGCCCTTAGCGCCAGGCCCCGATCGCCCACCTCCATCGCCTGCCGGAAGGAGCGCATCGCCAGGATCGTGCTGTCGGGGTCAACGGCGAAAGCGCGTTTGTAGCTTTGCACCGACTGAGCCAGCGCGCCATCGCTGTCGGCGAGGCGCGCGCGGGCATAATCGTGCAACGCCTCCCGCCCGCCATTGAGACTGGCGCTCGCAGGAACAGCCAGACAGCCCAGCCCCACGGGCAGGATCACCAAAGCGGCAATGGACTTACATATTGGGATAGTTCGGTCCTCCGCCGCCTTCGGGGACGACCCAGTTGATGTTCTGGGCCGGGTCCTTGATGTCGCACGTCTTGCAATGGACGCAATTCTGGGCGTTGATCTGGAACCGGGGCGACCCTTCCTCCAGTCCCACCACTTCATAGACGCCTGCAGGACAATAACGCTGCGCGGGTTCATCATAAAGCGGCAAATTCTGAGCAATCGGAATTTCCGGGTCCTGCAACTGCAGGTGAACCGGCTGATCTTCCTCATGGTTGGTGCTGGACAGGAAGACCGAGGAGAGTCGGTCAAAGCTGATGACGCCGTCGGGTTTGGGATATTCGATCTTCGCGCACTGATCCTTGCGCCACAGCTTGGCGTAGTCGGGTTCGTGCGTCATGGTGACGGGCAGGCCGAGTTTCAGCGTGCGCATCCACATGTCGGTGCCCGCGACCAGCGTGCCCCACGTGCCCCCGAACTTTTCAAGCGACGGCTGCGCGTTGCGGACGAGCTTCAGTTCGCTGGCGATCCAGCTTGCATCGACTGCCTCGCCATAGGAGGAAAGTTCATCGCCCTCGCGGCCGGCGGCAATGGCGGCGAACGCGGCTTCGGCGGCGAGCATACCGGACTTCATCGCGGTATGGCTGCCCTTGATCCGGGGCACATTGACGAAGCCCGCCGAGCAACCGATGAGCGCGCCACCGGGGAAGGAGAGCTTTGGCACGGACTGCCAGCCGCCCTCATTGATCGCGCGCGCGCCGTAGGAGACGCGGCGGCCGCCCTCCAGGATTTCGCGGATCTTCGGATGCTGCTTCCAGCGCTGGAATTCCTCGAAAGGAGAGAGCCAGGGATTCTTGTAGCCAAGGCCGACAACGAAGCCCAGGGCCACCTGCCCATTGGCCTGATGATAAAGGAACCCGCCGCCATAGGCATCGGTGAGCGGCCAGCCTTGGGTATGGATGACGCGGCCCGGCGCATGCTTGGCGGGGTCGATGTCCCAAAGTTCCTTCAGACCGATGCCATAGGTTTGCGGCTGGCAGTTGGCCTCAAGATCGAACTGGCGCTTCAATATCTTCGTCAGGTGGCCACGCGCGCCCTCTGCGAAGAAGGTATATTTGGCGTGCAACTCCAGGCCGGGCTGATAATCGCCCTTGTGGCTGCCATCGCGCGCCACGCCCATGTCGCCGGTCGCGACGCCCTTTACCGAGCCATCGTCATTATAAAGGATTTCGGCGGCGGCGAAGCCCGGGAAAATCTCCACGCCCAGCCCTTCGGCTTGCTCCGCCAGCCAGCGGCAAAGATTGCCGAGCGAGCCGGTATAGGTGCCCTTGTTATTCATGAAGGGCGGCATCAGCAGATGCGGCATCTCCCACTTGCCCGTCGCGGACAGGAACCAGTGCTGGTTGTCATTGACCGGCACCTCCGCCATCGGGCAACCCTGATTCTTCCAGTCGGGCAGCAACTCGTCCAGCGCCTTGGGATCGACAACCGCGCCCGACAGGATGTGCGCGCCAATTTCGGAACCCTTTTCCAGGATGCAGACCGACAGTTCCTGTCCGGCGTCATTGGCAAGCTGCTTGAGGCGAATGGCCGCCGAAAGTCCAGCAGGACCGCCTCCAACAATCACCACGTCATAGGGCATCGATTCCCGGTTACTCATTGCTTTCTCCCAGCGATACGACCATGTCCGGTCCGGTCGTCGCACTTCCTTCACGCTTGACCATAGAACCCGATGTGCAATTATTGACCCTTTCGTCAACCTCAGACTTCAATTCATCCATGCGGGGTGCAGTGGAATACAGGTCCGATCATCCGATTGGAAATCTGCTTGGCTGGTGGGAACTGGCCGGGGTGGACACGCTTGTATCCGAAAATCAGCACGGGTGGCTGGCCCTGAACGAGCCGGCGGCGCCCGCTGTCCAGACAAGCATACCTGCAACGCCCTCCCACGCCAGGGAGATGCCGTCCACCCTTGCCGACTTCCTGGCCTGGCGGGAGACAAGCCAGGATGTACCGGAAGCCGCATGGGGCGGCGCGAGAATCGTTCCCGGTGCGGCAATCCCGACCGATGTCATGGTCATCGCCGACATGCCGGACCTTGACGATATGGAGGCGGGAACGCTTCTTTCCAATGCAGCCGGACGCCTGTTCGATCGCATGCTGGCCGCCATCGGCCTGCAGCGCTCAACCATCCACCTCGCTTCGCTTGCCTGCGCTAGACCGCCCGGCGGCATGCTCGATCCCGATAGCGGCAACCGCGTTCGACCAGAGGACATCCTGCGACGAACGCCGCGGCCAGCGCCCGCCGATAGCGGAACGAGTACCGGCAACACTAGCGATCGCGCCGAGTGCGAGGGCGATCGTGTCGCGCTTGCGGCGATGGACCACACGCAGCGTC